>JAKSBD010000256.1 GCA_022361295.1 Bacteroidales bacterium | reverse complement strand
GCTGATTTGGAATTAATTTAGGGTGATTATTATCGGTCAAATGAACAGAGAACGACAGGTTCCCATCTTCAAGCGTCGGTGATACCGTTCCAATACGGCCTTCGAGGCGTTCGTTATCAACCATTACATACGCACGCTTACCGGTTTTAACCATTCGCTTGTGTTTCTCATCTATCGTAGCCCTGATTTTGAAACGTGTTAAATCAGATAGGGTTACTAAAAGTTTATCTCCCTGTATTTTCTCTCCCTGCTTAGCATGAATTCCTAAAACGATACCTTCCGACGGGGCTTTAACTACCATACGATTTAATAGTTCCTGCTGATGTTCCAGTTCCTTTTGCTGAATTTCTATTTGTAACAGCAGACCCTTTTCATCGGCAGCCAGTTGCTGCAGTTTAATAGAATTCTTTTGCTGTACCAGCTGAAGTTCTTTCTCTGCCAGTACCAATTCCTGCTTGGTCTTGTCGAACTTAGCCTGTGAGATACCGCCAACTTCCAATAACTGCTTTTGATCAGCCAGTACCGATTTTATGGATGATATCTTTAGTTTTTTTGTTTCAATGTTATGTGACAGGTCGGCTTTAGCACTTCGCGCATTTAAACGTGTTTTTTCCAGGTTATTTTGCTTTACTGCCAGCTGGTCATTCAGGTTTTCAATCTTCTCTTCAACCTCCTTGGTATTTAACACCACCAATACTTCACCTGCTTTTACTTTTTGCCCGGGCTCCTTTTTTATTTCAGTAATAATACTGGCTGTCGGACTTAACAATAAAACTTCATTGGCCGGTTCTACACGTCCCGCTGTTGTTTCCCAGGTTTCAATGTTTCCTTTGTCAACAATATATGTTTCATAAGTGCCTGTACCCGCATTTCCCTGACACGATACCAGACCAGCTACAAGAACAAAATACAAGACTATATTAACGTAACGCTGTGAAAGCTTTAAACTCTTCATAAATTAGTTATTTAACGTTCCCTTTATCAGATTCTCACAAAAATAATAGATGTAAATCACATACATAGGTATAAAAGCGTTCAAATTACGCTGTTATTATGCAAAAAGAGTAATTTTTACACTTTATAAATTAAATCATGTAAAAATAAGGTAAGTATAAGCTAAGAAGATTCCTACCAATAAAAATGTTGTTCTTATCGGTCATTTACGGATGATTTATCCGATGGTTCTGATTTTTTCGGCCACATCTTCCATTAGCCATTGAGGGGTCGATGTAGCTCCACAAACCCCCGCTTTATCAATAGCAGTAGTAAACCACTCTTCTTTCACCTCGTCGGGGCCGGATACAAAATAGCTGTTTGGATTAACTTCCTCACAGGCTTTAAACAACACTTTGGCATTGCTGCTTTTTTGACCTCCAACAAAAACAATGACAGGGTAAGACTTTGCAAATGCCTGTATTCGTGGCACACGACCTGTTACCTGCTTACAGGTGGTATTGTGCCATTTAACTTCAGCCTGGCATTTTTGTTGAAGCAAGTCAACAATTTTACGGAGTACTTCAGGGCTCTTGGTCGTTTGTGCAAATAGCTCTACCGGTCGGGTGAAATCAACGGCATCAATTTCCGATTCATCTTCTATTATAATGGCCTCATTATTGGTCTGACCTGCCAGTCCGGTTACTTCGGCATGACCACGTTTTCCGTAGATAACAATTTGCCCCCCTTGCTCTTTTTGCGCAGCATAAGCTTTTTTTATGCGTTGATGTAATTTTAACACAACCGGACAAGTGGCATCTTTTAACGAAATGCCCGCCTTTTCAACGGATGCATAGGATTGGGGAGGCTCACCATGGGCTCTGAATAAGACTGTTCCTCCCTTTATATCTTTTACTTGTTCTATAGTGATGATTGACATTCCCAGTTGGTTCAAACGTTTCGATTCTGCTTCGTTATGAACAATATCGCCCACGCAAAATACTTCTTTGCCCGAGTCCAGCAAATCAGAAGCAGATTCAATCGCTTTCTTTACACCAAAACAGAATCCTGAATACTTGTCAATCTCAACTATTCTCATCTAAAGCCAGGTTGCGCTCTGTTAACACATCAATAATCCACTCAAGCTGTTGTTCTTTATTGAGATGACTGTTATCCAAAACAACGGCATCATCAGCTTGTTTAAGCGGACTTTCTTCGCGGGTGCTGTCGATATGGTCGCGCTGTTTCACATTCTCCAGGATAGCATCAAAATTAACCTTTTCACCCTTTCCTGTTAATTCATCGTAACGACGGCGGGCTCTGATCTCTGCCGATGCGGTCATAAATAGTTTTAAATCGGCATCGGGAAAAACCACTGTGCCAATGTCACGACCGTCCATCACAATACCTCCTGCATGGCCCATCTCTTGCTGTAACTCAACCAGGCGCCTGCGAACAAAACCAATGGCACTGACGGCACTAACATTATTGCTCACTTCAAGCCCGCGAATCTCTTCTTCAACGCTTTCTCCATTTAAGAAAGTCTCGTTCTTTTTTTCTTCAGGCTGGTACTTAAAGGTAATATGAATATCCGTTAAGCTTGACTTCAACGCAGCTTCATTGATATTACCACCTGAAATCATCTTGTTGCGCATGGCAAAAAGGGTTACCGTTCTGTACATAGCTCCTGTATCAATATACACATAGCCTAACTCCTTTGCTAAATCTTTAGCTACTGTACTTTTCCCGCAAGAAGAGTGTCCGTCAATGGCAATAATTGCTTTTTTATTCTGCATCGCTTTACATTTGAGGCTGCAAATTTAGAAATAATGCGGCAAGGTTTTACAGATCACGCGCAAAAGTTGAATCTGATCTGGAAATGTATCATATTCCGGTAAATTGAAAATAAACCCAGATGTCTATAGAGGGAGTTCTTGTCTTAGTTCTTTTGCTATATAAATTTAAAATATCATTCAGGCCTAAAACATCACAACAAGGGGCGTTAGCTCTGACATCTTAATTGTGTGGAATTATAAGATATCAGGGCTAGCGCCCCTCTATGTTCCTTGTTCTAATAATATCTACGAAGAACGCAGGGCCATTGCCCCTATCACCTCGTAACTCTTCTTTGATACTGACAGCATCCAGATGATTGATAAAACATTTTGCTTATTTCAATGGAAAACGCTAATAACCTGTTCGGTAATTTTGCCGGGATAGAATCACAGATTAATACAAGCGGCAGATCCATTACTTTGAAATACTGGCAGGAATTAATACCTCAGGCATTTCCATCTGCTCTCCCTTTAATGGTTTAAGGAGGATGTTGAAATCCCGTTCGTCCACGTTGACATTGTACTTTAATATACCTTTAGCCTCGGCGATATAGTCTTTCATGCGTTTTCGGGCTGTTTCCATAACCCAATCGGAATTTTGGTGCCGTTGTGCAGGCAGGACATAAAAATGCTTTTTATTGGCCTTAACTGGCGTGTACACCCATGTTAACTGATACTCGGCATTGACTACTTTTGTTTGTCCGTTCTTTTTTAACAAATCGACAAATAATAAAGCCGCACCATCGCGTGGTGCAGTGCGTTGATTAGAGATAAAATTACCAAGACTATACGCAACTAACTTATTATTGCCAGCAACAGTGGTATGTTTCATTGGCTGTAGCACATGCGGATGTGAACCAATTACAATATTGATCCCCTTTGAATACAGCCAGTTTGTTAACTTCTTTTGCTCAGGATTTGGTTTTGTCTGATACTCCCAGCCCCAGTGCATACACAGTATTATTTCATCAACATTTTTACGTCTGGCTAATTGGATATCATCGGCAATTACAGTCGTATCTAGCTGGTTCACAATATTTGGGTGCTGAATGCGAATTCCATTGGTACCATATGTATAATTTAAAACAGCCAGACGTATACCATTTGCCTCAAGTATCATTGGATTATTAGCTATGCGGTCCACTGAATCTTTAAATGCACCCGTTCTGGGCATTCCCTTTTTATCAAGTATATCGCATGTTCTGTTTAAACCTGCCTTTCTTCTGTCAACACAATGGTTGTTTGCCATCACCACTGCATCAATGCCTGCGTTTTGTAAAGCATCTACAAGCGTATCGGGTGATGAAAAGCTTGGATATCCTTTATAAGGCTTGCCGGCCAATGTCACTTCCAGGTTGGCAATAGCGATATCGGCTGTTTGAATATCGTGCTTTAAATACTTGAAACAACTATTATAGTCGAACTGATCAGAATTACCAATGCGCGCACTTTTTATCTGCGAATCGTGCCCCATTACATCACCCATAAACACAAGTGTAAGGGTAGAATCACTTTGCCCTAACAAATCAACTGATATAAAAAGCAATAATAAAATCAGGTATCTCATAGCCATTTAAATTTGAATGATAAAGGTAGGTATTAAACGCAAAAAACCCCTTATTCGAATGAATAAGAGGTTTCTCTAAAAAAAGGCGGCGACCTACTCTCCCACTTCTACGCAGTACCATCGGCGCTATCGGGCTTAACTTCTCTGTTCGG
>JAKSBD010000565.1 GCA_022361295.1 Bacteroidales bacterium | reverse complement strand
GTAAACCCGATGGAAAAATTACCGCAGACTACGACCGTAAGATATTGGGATATAGAAAAGAAAATTTCCGATTAAGCTTCTCAAATACAGTTGAATATAAAAACTTCAGTTTGTATGTTATGCTTACAGGTGTTTTCGGAGGTGGAAAAGACAATTATTTCATGGACAGAAACCCATTGCACAACTCATTTGGAGGCAGGTTCGACACCAATGAAGCTGACCACGGCTGGTGGACACCTGAGAATAAAAGTGAAAAATACCTGAGACCTGACTATGTGGATAATGGCCGTTACTTAGGCCTACAGTCGCGTGGTTTTGTAAAAATACAGGATGTTAATTTATCGTACAAATTCCCTAAAAGTATAGTTAATAATATTGGGCTAAATTCGTTAGAGGTATTTACAAGTATAAGAAACCTTTATACGTTTACCGACTGGTTCGGTGGCGGCGATCCTGAAGCAGGAATTAGGGCTAGTTATACTTATGGTCCTGATGATGAGACAATAAATCCTGTGCCAAGAACATTTACAGCCGGATTAAAAGTAAGTTTCTAATGCATAAAAACAGATTAATATGAAAATCAATAATATTAAAATACAAGTTTTCACTCTATTGGTGTTATTATTAACTTCTGTAGGGTGCGATGATGACAAATTTCTAACCGAAGATCCCGAAACATTTTATACCACTGATAACATCTTTTCGTCAGAGACACAGGTTGACCAGGCTGTGATTACATTGTACTCCGATATGCGTAGATGGCATGATCAGCCTGTAATGGTAGGTGACGGTACCGATGTTATAGATGTACCCGAATTTAGGTTGGGAGGTACTAATACTGACTATAGCAGGATAAATGCTGATTATTGGTTGTTCTCTTACACCTACAATTGGTATTATCAAATTATTGGGAAGGCCAATACTGCCTTGCATGCTGCTAATCTTGAAAGTATTTCCTATGAGTCGGAAGATAGTAAAGCATACCTAATTGCACAGGCAAGATTTTTCAGGGCCTATGCACATGGATTTTTGGCAGAGCTTTTTGGTGGTGTGCCAATTGTAACCGAAATGGTAACCAAGCCTCGTTACGATTATGTACGTGCAACCCGCGAAGAAGTATACAATTTTGTTATTACAGAAATGGAAGCTATACTCGATGACTTACCTGAGACTACTAGTCAGGACGGAAGACTTGTAAAAGGAGCTGCACAACATTATTTAAGTGAAATGTACCTTGCGTTGGGTATCGAAACCTCAAATACTTCTGCCTACGACCAGGCTATTAAATATGCATCAGATGTAATTGATGGTGGTACCTATCGTTTAATGACAGAACGTTTTGGCGTGCGTAAAAATGAAGAAAACACCGTTACCGGTGGTGCTGATGTATTTTGGGATCTGTTTCAAAATGGAAACATAAACTACAACGACGGTAACATGGAAAGTATCTGGACCTTCCAAAAAGATTATGAGGCTTCTAAAGAGGACCGTTATGCAGGAATTGGTTTTCCCAGAGAGTATGCACCCGTTTACAGGGCCATTGAAGGATTCACTGGTGTGGGCGATGATGCCGGTGGTAGAGGTGTTGCTATGAAAGCTCCAACTCCTTTAACCGAGTTTGTTATTTGGGACGAAAGTATATCGGCCGGTGACCAACGAAATGCAGAACACAACATCAGTCGTAAAATAGTTTACAACGACCCTAACTTTCCTGATTTGTTAGGACAAGAAGTTCCACAGGAGGTGATCGACAAGACCAACGAAGGACGTGGATGGATTTTTCCTATTTATTATAAGTTGAACACCGACAAGTACGAAGGATTGGAAGAAGGTCAAAATAGAAGTAATATATTTAGAGATTTATACGCTATAAGGCTGGCTGAAACCATTTTGCTTAGGGCTGAAGCTTATCACCGCAAAGGAGAGAATCAAAAAGCGGCAGATGATATTAACATGATCAGGTCTCGTGCACAATGTGAGATTATGGCTACACCAGAAATGGTTGATATTGATTTCATTCTTGATGAAAGAGCAAGGGAACTTTTTGTAGAAGAAGAGTGTAGATGGACTACTTTGTTAAGAATGGGTGGAACAGTTGCCTCAGATCGTATTCGTAAATATGCACTGCACCCACATGTTGCAACAACGCTTACTTTTGATTACAACCTGTGGCCAATTCCACAAAGTGCAATTGATAGAAATAAAGATGTAAAAATGGAGCAAAATGCACCTTGGAACAACAGATAATTATTACATCGTTTATCAATAACATGGAGAATGTTAGATAACTAACAATAAATACTAACTGCCACTAAAATTTTTTAGTGGCAGTTTCATTTTCTGTTGGTTGATGATTCAGCTTATAGTATTTAATGCTTCAAATAAACTAAACCAACTCTGGATTACTCAGGCTGCAATAACGTTTTTACTTGTAGGAGTCAGAATGAAATAATTCTGTATTAACCTTAATAGAATTCTCCTGATAAAACTAAATCTTCATACATACATTGTTTCCAATAAGGCAATATAAATAACGTGAGTTCGGGATAAGCTATCGTCACAGCTTTGAAAATTTTTTGCATAGACAATCCAATTTTTAGCGGAACTATCGGGATAATTCAATAAAAATTGGAGCAGTATATGTGAAAATTTTCAAAGCCTTTTAAAGGAAAGTCCAAAGCACATCATCTTTGAACTAAAAATTCC
>JAKSBD010000504.1 GCA_022361295.1 Bacteroidales bacterium | reverse complement strand
TAATTTTCCAATTGCTTAATAATGAATCTTGTTGATAAGTGATTTGATTGAGTGTTCTTGTATTTTCGCTAATCTCATTGATTAAGAATTCTATATTAATATGGAATTTACGTTCATTTCTTTTTTTTGATGCCCATTCACCTATAAAAAAGGCCATAAGAACACCAGTTGTTATAACAATTAAGTCATATATGAATTTTGATTTGTTCATGTCAATTTTTTAATTAAGATTTTAACAATTTAGATTAATGTATAGATGTTGATTTATTGTTAATTGTACATTTTATCTATAGTATTATGTAGTATCCTAATGCAAAGTATCTATCATAAAACCTTACGTCAGTAATATTTTTTTTATAGTTGAGAATAATCCCTGTTTTTGATGTTAGTTTTAGACCAGCTTCTAAGCCAAGTAGTAATGAACGTTGGAGCGGATTGATAAGTACCCTTAAGTCAGGATGAAAACTTAGCCAAAAATTATTGTTTTCATAACCAAACTTGGGTTCGTACCTTATGTAACTGTGAATTTTCTTGACCTCCCCTATGCATCCAAGTGAGGTGAAAAGCCTTAGTTTATTTGTAACAAACAAATGACTATTCTTAAATATCCATCCATAATAGATCGAGGGTTCGATAATCCAATTGTCAAATCCGCTTAAGTATTTACTCTTACCTGTCGGTAAAATAATCTTAAAAGCTGTATTGAAGCCCTGAAATCCATTATCTAAAAAGTGATCAGAGTAAAAGTTTCGCGAATAAGTTAAACTCAAATCACCTACCGTAAATGAGTTATGATCATTATCAAGTGTGTTACACAGTATAAATTCAATATTAAGATAGTGACTTGTTGATAGTTTGATGGTTCCGTTTGAGGTAAAGGATAATTGACTTTGGTGAGAGTTATATCTGTAGACCTCGAAAAATGAATCCATATATGAATAATACAATAATGGCATTTGGGTTCTTTCTGCTTTTTCTGATTGTTGGGCATGAAGAGCAGTATGTGAGATGATTAACATTAAAAATGTTAGTTTTAAGACTAATTTAGTAGATCTATTATATTGATTCATGTTGATGAATAATACTTTGACTAAGCTGTTGTTTATGAAGGTTAAATGTGGCTTGAAATGCAATATGATTTGATTTTCTATTTGCCTTTTCATATCCTCTTGATTACTATCTTTCATTTTAATACTGTCTAGATCTTTAATTAAAGTTCATAAGGACATTTTCAAGTGTCGAAGTGAGCAGTTGTAAAGGAAAATGATAGGTTATAAACCAGAAACAATGATAAAACATTTCTTAGGAGGTGTGAGTACTTATCCCTAAATGAGGTATAAAGTACTCACATGACTCTATTAATCTCAGGAACAAATTACTTCATTTTGAGCAAAGCTTGTTCTGAGAAATCATGTCCACCAAATTGACCGCTAATCTGCCCAAGGTCAATTAATTCCTGTACTTTTTCGTGGACGTATACATTTTCGCCACCAACAACGGTGTTTAGCACTTTGGTTTTATGTACTTTATGTATTGGGATTTCAAAAATATTCTGGTCAATTATAATAAAATCAGCGTGTTTGCCTAATTCAATACTTCCTAATTCCTTTTCTTTATTTCTGGCATATGCTCCTCCTAGAGTATAACCATAAATAGCTTGTTCAAGAGTAATTGCATTAGCATCATTTAACTTAGCTCCTTTCGTAAAGCCTGGAGCTCGTCTCGTTACTAATGTTTCAATTGCAGGCCAGGGGTTGGGTGGTGTCACAATCCAATCAGAACCAAATGATGCAGAAACACCATTATCAATTAGTGATTTTATTGAATATATTGTGCTTTTCCTTTCAGGGCCTATGTCTTTTTCTACAACATCAATTGCAGCCATTTGGTACCAAAAAATTGGAGAAAATTCAGCATGAACACCAAGTTCTTTAAATCGGTGCATGTCATTAGGGTGAACAAGTGAAGTGTGAGCTACGCTATGTCTGATATTGGTATTATTATTTTTACGTGCTTCTTCAACTGCATCCAATACCAGTCTGGTAGCGCCATCACCGGCAGCATGGGCTTTAATCATTAGTCCTTTCTTATCATATTCTACCACTTTTTGAATAAAATATTCTGGATTTAATCTCCACGGACCACGATAATCATCAGAGCCAACATATGGATCTATCATCACTGCTGTCTGTCCAGCGGCAGCTCCATCAAGAATGAATTTAACACCTACAATGTCGACTCTATCAGTAGTGTATAACTCAGGATTTTGTATTGGTTTAATGGCTTTCTTTTTCATGAATTCTGTTTCCCAATAAACCGGATCCATTGGGTAAATGGCTAAACGCAAACTTAATTGATTGTTTTTATCCATGTGATTATAGGCCTTGATATAGGATTCTCTTCCACCCACGTCTGTAACTGATGTGATACCAAGACTATTGAGGTAACTAAATACAGGTTTTATCCATTTTTCAGCAAGTACATTTGTTTTGGGCAAGTGTTTTAAATATTCTTCATACACTACATTAGCTGCTGATTCTCGTAATATGCCTGTTAATTCACCATCTTTATCTTTTACAAAGTGTCCTCCCTTAGGGTCTGGGGTGTCTTTTGTAATGTTTAATAATTCGAGTGCTTTTGTGTTGACGAGTGCTGCATGTCCACTTACTTCCCAGAAAAAGGCTGGTTTGTCAGAAATTATCGCGTCCAGTATTGACTTGTTAGAAGGTTTTTCAAATGCTTTTATGTTACTACCATCATCCCATAAATAGTCAATGCTCCCTCCTATAACCCATTTACAATCAGGATTCTCGTTAAGGTATCTTTTTATGAGGACTATAAATTCTTCGTAGGATGTATTATCAGAATCGAAACTAATATTAGCAAGATTTTCAGCTGCAACATCTGGATGCATGTGATCGTCAATTAATCCAGGTAGTACTATATGCCCTCTAAGGTCAACAACTTCAGTAGCTTTTCCTTTTAGCTTTTGAACTTCGATATTCGTTCCAACCTTTATAAACCTTCCGTCTTTGACGGCAAAAGCTTCGGCCCATTTTTGTTCGCTGTTTACGGTATAAATTTTACCATCAAGATAAATGGTATCTGCAATTATAGATTTTTTAGTATAAAAAGCTAAAAAAATTGCTAGTGGTATAACTATGATTATAAATAATTCGTGCTTTTTCATGATTGTCTTGTTAAATTTAAATGTTAAGCCTAATTGTTTAAATTGGGTATTGTCTTT
>JAKSBD010000488.1 GCA_022361295.1 Bacteroidales bacterium | reverse complement strand
TAATTAGATATCAGGGCTAACGCCCCTCCAATTCTCATCTTGCGTATTTACTACGAAGAGCACAGGGCTAACGCCCCTGTAAACTCATAATTTGAGCGGCAGTAAAGCGAGAGCGCACACCAGCTTATTGATGATATAATATCTTTTCGAACACTCAAAGGCGTTGCCCCAAGCTTTGATGTTAAAAGGCTTTGACTTCGTCGATTTTCAATTCAGTCTTTACTTAATGAAATTGCTCCTGATGGAGAGCTGCAATAGCTATCGAATAGAGTGAGGTGATTTCACCACTATGGTATCGATATCCCCGTCCAGGGAGCCAATTTCCCCCGCCGCGGAGTCAATTTCCCCGCACTGGAGCCGATTTCCCCGCTCTGGAGCCCATTGTACCCGCTGGAGTGTATCCAGACACTAAGGTTTCAAAAACCTTAAGCGGATGAACTCACTACTCATCTCTCACATCTCACCTCTTCTCATCTTACTTCTCATCTCTCACTACTTATCTCTAATCACATGCATAACACTTTGCACTAAACACTTTTTCAACTATCTTGCCTTTTCAAACAATACCAGCCCATGATTCTCGTATATAAATTTTTTAAAGAGAGTTTTCTTTTTGCCCTCAATGCACTGCGAACAAATGTACTGCGTACCATTCTGACTTTATCAGGCGTCACCATTGGTATATTTTCTATTATATCGGTATTTACTTTAATTGATTTTCTGGAGAAACAGGTGCGCGAGAGTATTGAATCACTGGGTAATAATGTGGTATATATTCAAAAATGGCCCTGGACACCGCCGGAAGGGGAATCAGAATATCCCTGGTGGCGTTATATGAACAGGCAGGTGCCTTCGTTGGAGGATTATGAGCAGATAAAACGTCGCTCACAGATTGCAGAAGATGTTTCCTATGTGATGTCTTCACAAAAAATGTTGCAATATGAAGATAACTCATACGACAATGTGGCTGTGATGGGTGTTTCAGAAGGGTTTGACAATATATGGACTTTCGAAATAAGTGATGGTCGCTATTTTTCACCTTACGAAACCAATAATGGAATGGCCGTGGCTGTTATTGGTGCCGAGATTGCAAGTGAGCTCTTTCAGGGAGCCGACCCGATAGGAAAGCGGGTGAAGATGATGGGGCGTAAGCTGATAGTGATAGGAGTGATACAACGTCAGGGCTCCGATATTTTCGGTAACAGCCTCGACAAAAACCTGATTCTGCCTGTTAAATACGCCCGAACCTTATTTAACCTGAGGAGTGAATCGGTTAATCCCATGATTCTGGTAAAAGGTAAAGAGGGTTATACTTCCGATGATATGGTAGATGAATTGACCGGAGTAATGAGGGCTATCCGACGTATAAAACCACAGGGCGACAATGATTTTGCCTTGAATCGAATTAGTCTGGTACAGAAGAACTTCGATAGTCTCTTTGATTTTATCGATTTGGCCGGTTGGTTTATTGGAGGTTTCTCCATTCTGGTCGGTGGTTTTGGTATAGCCAACATCATGTTTGTGTCGGTTAAAGAACGAACCCGCATTATAGGCATACAAAAAGCACTGGGTGCCAAGCGTAAATTTATTCTGCTGCAGTTTCTGATAGAAAGTACAGTCTTATCATTATTAGGTGGTCTGGCCGGTTTATTTATCGTGTTTGGTATAGCCATAACCATTAGTATAATAAGTGGTTCAGAAATGGCTTTAACCTTACTTAATATCATGAAAGGCATTGGTATTTCTTCAGTCATAGGTATAGTATCCGGTTTTATACCTGCCTGGAAAGCCTCTAAAATGGATCCGGTGGAAGCAATAAATGCCCTGTAAAATATACAGGCCATACAGATCCTTACTAAACAAAAGGCGTCTGATCTTTTTTATTCTATTGTTATAAAGTTTATCAACTCCTCAATTTTAATCAACAAGTCATCATCTAAAAACATATAATATGAACCTATTATTAATATCCAATTCAACCATGGCCGGCGAGGCCTACCTCGATTATCCAAAGCATAACATTGCCGACTTTTTAGGCAAAGAGAAGGTAAAGTGCTTATTCATCCCTTATGCAGGTGTTACTGTTTCATTTGATGATTACGAGGCTAAAGTAAAAAGTCGCTTTAACGAAGTGGGGCACGATGTTGTGTCAATTCATCATTTCGACGATCCTGTTAAAGCTGTTGAAGAAGCCGATGCCATTGTTGTTGGTGGCGGAAGTACATGGCGTTTGTTGCGTATGATTCATGATAACAAACTAACTGAGCCAATCCGCAAAAAGGTATTGGGTGGCACTAAGTATATTGGCTGGAGCGCCGGTTCCAACCTGGCTTGTCCAACCATTAAAACAACCAACGATATGCCAATTATCGACCCGCTTGGATTCGATGCACTTAACCTGATTCCTTATCAGATTAACCCGCATTACCTCGATGCTAATCCTGAAGGGCATGGTGGTGAAACGCGCGAAGAACGTATTATGGAATTTTTAGTGGTTAACCAGGAAACAACTGTAGTTGGCTTGCGCGAAGGTTGTATGTTTGTTTATGATGAAGGTGAAATTAGTTATACCGGCAATTTGCCTTTACGTGTTTTCCAATATGGAAAGGAGCCATATGAAGTTCAGCCCGAAGGTGATTTTAGCTTCTTATTGAGATAAAAAATTGATAACATTTGTTAAAAGATAGTAAAGCTATCATTTAAAATAGGCATTCGCTTATTTTGGCATGTCATTTGTTTTGTACGGTCCTGAAATTATAAAATAGGAACTATGAAAAATTTTTTCAGGACGTACAAAAATGACATTCCAGCCGGATTGGTAGTTTATTTGGTTGCCTTGCCATTGTGTTTAGGTATTGCCCTGGCATCAGGAGCGCCATTGTTTGCCGGCGTTATTACAGGTATTATTGGTGGTATCGTTGTTGGATTTTTATCCGACTCACGATTAAGCGTAAGTGGGCCTGCAGCAGGCCTGACAGTTATTGTTTTTGCTGCAATTGCCACATTGGGTTCATTTGAGGCCTTTTTGCTGGCAGTATTTATTTCTGGTGCTATTCAATTAGTATTGGGCTATGCCAAAGCAGGAGTCATCGGCCATTTTTTCCCCTCGTCGGTCATTACCGGTATGTTAACTGCTATTGGTTTAAGTATTATTCTTAAGCAAATACCCCATGCTTTTGGTTACGATTTAGCGGGTATAGATACAGCCGCCTTCGAAGATAAGTACGGACACAATACATTCTCGGAGTTATATTATATGATAGAAGCCGTTTTGCCGGGGGCTGTTATCATTAGTGTGGTGTCTATGGCTATAT
>JAKSBD010000277.1 GCA_022361295.1 Bacteroidales bacterium | reverse complement strand
GTTTCGTCTTCATGTGGTTCATCTAATGTAATGGAATATCTTGGCTATCGCTTTACCAATGATGAAGATACATTGAAAAAGCAGTTGGATAAAGCCAACATTTGCTTTTTGCATGCTCCTTTGTTTCACCCGGCTATGAAAGCAGTAGCTCCTGTACGTAAAGAACTGGGATTAAAAACCTTTTTTAATATGCTTGGTCCAATGGTTAATCCATCATTCCCAGAACATCAATTGGTTGGAGTTTTTAGCCTGGAATTGGCACGGGTTTATCAGTACATCTATCAGCAAACATCTAAACAATATGTAATTGTTCACGCATTAGATGGTTATGATGAAGTGTCGTTAACCGGTGATTTTAAAGCCATCACCAATTCAGGAGAACAAATCTATTCTCCAACAGATTTTAAAATGAAGCAAATTAAACCGGAAGAAATATTTGGAGGCGATACTGTGCCTGAAGCTGCTGAAATTTTCATCAGGGTGCTTGAAGGTAAAGGTTCTGAAGCACAAAATAATGTTGTAATTGCCAATGCCGGTTTAGCTTTAAACTGCTATTATCCTGAGAAAGGCTTAGAGCAAAATATTATAGAAGCACGAAAATCTTTATTGGATGGAAAGGCAGCTAATGTTATGTCAACGTTGTTGAGCATGTGATTAATCTGGTAATGTATTTTAAGTAAGAAGAAATGAATATCCTTGATAAAATAGTAGCTCATAAAGTCGTAGAAGTAAAAAAGGCAATGAAATTAACTTCCGTTGAGGAATTAATGGATAGGCCAATGTTTAATGAGGCCGTTCCTTCATTGAAAAACTCGATTATCAGTCCTCAAAAATCAGGAGTAATAACTGAATTTAAACGTCAGTCCCCATCAAAAGGTGTTATTAATGATCAAGTCGGAGTTGAAGATGTTGTGATTGGTTACGAGAAATCGGGTTCTTCAGCTCTGTCTGTTTTAACCGATCAACGATTTTTTGGTGGATGCAATGAGGATCTGACAATTGCCCGTAAAGTAACCAGTATACCAATTTTGAGAAAAGACTTTATTATTGATCCTTACCAGGTGTATGAAGCCAAAGCCATTGGTGCAAGTGCTATATTGCTGATTGCAGCCATTCTGGATGTGAATCAAGCTAAAGAATTAGGCGCGCTGGCCAATTATCTGGGTATGGAAGTGTTGATGGAACTTCATGCACCTGAAGAAACTGAGCGAATAAATCCTTTTGTAGATGTTGTTGGAATTAATAACCGTAACCTAAAGACGTTTGAGGTTGATTTGGAACAATCGATTCAATTAGCTGCTTCATTACCCGATGATAAAATAAAGATTTCCGAAAGTGGAATTCACGCCGCTGAGGATGTTCATTATTTAAGAAAGAATGGGTTCGAAGGTTTCCTGATTGGCGAGAACTTTATGAAAACAGATGATCCGGCCAAGGCTTTTGATGAATTTGCAAAAGCAATTCGAGTAAAAGCTGAGACCTTATAACCACAGATGAAGTGACCATGAACCAGATTCCCGAAATAAAAGTATGCGGCATGCGCGATAGCTCAAATATTAATGAGCTTATAAAGTTGAAGCCCGATTATGTAGGATTTATCTTCTATGAAAAGTCGCCCCGTTATATTGAACACAAACCAGTTGTTGAGTTTAGTGCTAAGACAAAAAAAGTAGGAGTGTTTGTAAATGCAAGTGAGAGAATAATCAATGAAAAGCGCATTCATTTTGGATTGGATATTATCCAATTGCACGGGGATGAATCACCTGAACTTTGTTTTTTACTCAAACAAAGTGGTGCAAGAGTGATGAAAGTATTTCGTGTAGATGAAGGTTTTGACTTTCAACAGACACGTCGTTACCAGGATTATTGTGACTATTTTTTATTTGATACACAAACGAAAGCGTTTGGGGGGAGTGGGAAGAAATTTAACTGGAGATTGCTGAAAAATTACAACAATGCTCGCCCTGTTTTTTTAAGTGGAGGTATTGGTCCTGACGATGTTAATGAAATTCTGGAGATAAAAGACTTGAACCTAAAAGCGATTGATGTTAATAGCAAGTTTGAGATAAAACCTGCATTAAAAGATATCAATTTGCTATCCGTTTTTATCGATGAACTAAGAAAAAAGAAGCATAATGAGTAATCAAAATAATTATCAGGCTGATGATAATGGCATGTATGGACAGTTTGGAGGGGCCTATATTCCTGAGATGCTGTATCCTAATATTGAAAACCTGAAAAAGGTATATAAAGAGATTATAGCTTCAGACTCCTTTCAAAAGGAATACAAGGCTTTGCTGAAAGATTACGTTGGGCGTCCTTCGCCATTGTATTATGCAGCGCGCTTATCTGAAAAGTACCAAACAAATATTTACCTGAAGCGCGAAGATCTGAATCACACAGGAGCACATAAAATAAACAATACCGTGGGGCAGATTTTAATAGCCAAACACATGGGTAAGGATCGAATAATCGCAGAAACAGGAGCTGGACAACATGGTGTAGCTACAGCAACTGCTTGTGCCCTTATGGGATTAAAGTGTGTAGTATACATGGGAGAAGTTGATATCAAGCGACAGGCTCCTAATGTGGCTCGAATGAAAATGTTGGGTGCAGAGGTTGTCGCTGCTACATCGGGAAGCAGAACGCTTAAAGATGCAACCAATGAAGCATTAAGAGACTGGATTTGTAATCCTGAAGATACTTTTTATCTGATTGGTTCTGTGGTTGGTCCACATCCATATCCTGATATGGTTGCGCGTTTGCAGGCTGTTATCAGCGAAGAAATTAAACAGCAGATTACAGAGAAGACGAATAAGGATTACCCTGATTATGTCATTGCTTGCGTGGGTGGAGGTAGTAATGCAGCCGGTTCATTTTATCACTTTTTAGATGATCAACGGGTTAAACTGATTGCTGTTGAGGCATCAGGCATGGGTGTTGACTCTGGCGAAACAGCTGCCACGATTGCACTGGGTGACAAAGGCATTATCCATGGAAGTCTTACATTTTTAATGCAAAGCGACGATGGACAGATTACAGAACCATATTCTATTTCTGCCGGATTGGATTATCCTGGCATAGGCCCTCAACACGCACATTTATTTGATACAGGTCGTGCCACTTTCTTATCGGCCACCGATAATGAATCATTGGATGCAGCTCTTCAGTTAACAAAACTTGAGGGAATTATTCCGGCATTGGAGTCAGCGCATGCACTGGCAGCATTGAATAAAATGAAGTTCAAACCTGATGACTCGGTAGTGATAACCGTTTCAGGACGTGGAGATAAAGATATGGCAACATACATGGAACGCTTTGACTTTTAACTATGAACAGATTACAACAACTCTTTAGAGATAAAAAAGATATTTGCTCGGTGTATTTTACAGCCGGGTATCCAAACCTGGAAGATACAATGCCTGTGTTGCAGGCGCTTGAAGATGGGGGGGCTGATTTGGTTGAGCTAGGGATGCCATTTTCTGATCCACTGGCTGATGGACCGACCATACAGGCCAGTAGTGAAAAAGCATTGGAGAATGGAATGAGCATTAAAAAGCTGTTTGAGCAAATAAAAGACATGCGTAAAACCATTTCAATGCCGGTAGTTTTGATGGGGTATTTTAATCCTGTCTTTAAATATGGTGTTAATGAATTCATTACCAGATGCCAGGAAGTCGGGGTTGATGGTTTGATATTACCTGATTTACCATTTGATGAATACCGCGAGAAGTATCAGCAGTTGTTCGAAGAGGCAGCTATTGCTAATATATTTTTAATTACGCCCCAAACCTCCAATGAACGGATAAAGCTGATTGATTCCAATAGTAGAAGCTTTATTTATGTAGTTTCATCTGCATCTGTTACAGGCGCTAAAAAAGATGTTGAGCAGAAGCAAATCGACTATTTCACCCGGGTGAATAGTTTGGGTTTGACAGCCCCCAGAGTAATCGGCTTTGGCATAAGCAATCGCTCAACTTTTAATACAGCTTGCCAGTATGCATCTGGTGCAATCATAGGTAGTGCCTTTGTCAAGCTATTGGCAGAACACGGTGCTGATGCCGGCAAAATTGAAGAATTTATTAAAAATATTAAGTAGGATTCTGAAGACAACTGATAAACTAAACAATACCACACAAAGTACTAGAAAATGCAAAACACAGCCATAATTCGTATTCATTGTCCCGATCAGCCTGGCATTGTCTCCAGGGTGACCAATTTTATCAGTACCCATAATGGAAATATACTGTTCCTTGATCAGCATACAGATAAAGCAGAAAAGCGTTTCTTTATGCGTTTGGAATGGGATCTGGATGGTTTCGCCATTGATGTCGATTCCATTGAAGAAGTATTTACGCGAGCAATAGCTGAACCCATGCAAATGGTATGGACTCTGAACTTTTCATCACAAAAGCCACGAATGGCCATCTTTGTTTCAAGGGCATCCCATTGCTTGTACGATTTGTTGGCAAGGTTTAGTGCAGGTGAACTCAATGTGGAAATACCACTGATAATTAGTAATCACAAAGAGCTCGAGGTTGTTGCTAAGCAGTTTGGAATTCCCTATTATCACCTCCCGTTAACAAAGGAGAACAAGCAGGAAGTAGAGGCTGAACAATTACGACTTTGTGAAGAATCGAAAGTTGATTTCATAGTTTTGGCGAGATATATGCAGATATTATCACCTGAGTTTAACGCCCAATATCCTGATAAGATTATTAATATTCATCACTCATTTTTACCTGCATTTGCCGGCGCAAAGCCATATCATGCGGCACACTCGAGAGGTGTAAAGCTGATTGGAGCAACCGGACATTATGTAACATCCGACCTTGATGCAGGTCCGATTATTGAACAGGATGTTATTAAAATTTCACATCATGATACAGTTCAAAGCCTTGTGCAGAAAGGAAAGGATGTGGAAAAAATGGTGTTGTCCCGTGCTGTTCGGGCACATATAGAACGTAAGACATTGGTATATAAAAATAAAACCATCATATTCGCCTAACTAAAATTTTACACATTTAAATTTCAACCCATGAAACAGTTAGTAACACTATTAGCATTTGCATTTATGTCAGTAATAATTTTTGCGCAAACGCCAGATGAACGTGGCTATATTGTAAAAGTTGGCGATATGGCACCTGATTTCGAAATGCCTTTAACTGATGGCACAACAGTCAAACTATCCGATTTACGTGGTAGCGTTGTAATGCTTCAGTTCACTGCCAGTTGGTGTGGAGTATGTCGAAAAGAAATGCCGCATATTGAAAAAGATATATGGCAAGCCTATAAGGACAAAGGTTTGAAATTATATGGCGTTGACCGTGACGAACCAAAAGAAAAGGCTCTTGAAATGGTAGAGGCAACAGGTATCACCTATCCAATGGGCCTTGATGATAACGCCGATATCTTTGGTTTGTATGCTGATAAGAAAGCAGGTGTTACACGTAATGTTTTAATCGATAAAGAAGGTAAAATTATATTCCTGACACGATTATTTAATAAAGACGAATTTGCTGCTCTAGTTAAAAGAATAGGAGAGGAATTATAGTAAGTCCGTAGCCTTGTGTCCGAAGTCCGTAGCAAAAAATAATATTGAATTGCAATCACTAACTAATTTAATATGAAAACATTCAGAGAGTTAATTGTATGGCAGAAATCGATGGATTTAGTGACAGAAATTTATGAGGAAACTAAGGCTTTTCCGGCTGAAGAGAAGTTTGGTCTTACAAATCAAATAAGGAGGGCATCGGTTTCAATTCCATCTAATATTGCCGAAGGGTTTGGAAGAAAGTCAGATGGTGATTTTGCAAGGTTTGTAGCAATAGCTATGGGCTCAAATTATGAATTGCAAACACAGTTAGAGATAGCAAGTAATGTTGGTTTCATAGAAGATAGACAACTAACCTTATTTATTGAGAAATTAGAAGAGATAGATAAAATGCTAAAAGGTTTAAAGTCAAAATTGAAATAATATGATTGAAAAGATGAGTGATTCTTCGGACTCCGGACTTCGGACTTCGGACAGTCAAAATATTGTCATCATCAAATACAACGCCGGGAATATTCGCTCGGTTATGAATGCCTTAGCACGACTTGGATACGAGGCTGAGATAACAGCTGATCCGCTTAAAATTAAGGAAGCAGATAAGGTTATTTTTCCGGGAGTAGGTGAGGCTAGTACTACAATGGCTTACTTACGCGAAACCGGTTTAGACGAGATAATTACTAATCTGAAGCAACCTGTTTTAGGCATTTGTCTTGGTATGCAGCTAATGTGTAGTTATTCTGAAGAAGGAAATGTTGATTGTCTTGGTATCTTCGATGAGCAGGTAAAGAAGTTCCAATTACCTGAGCCAAATAATGGTAATATAAAAATTCCACATATGGGCTGGAATAAAATCACCAATGTAAAGACGCCTCTTTTTGATGACTCATTAGAAGGGGAGTATGTTTATTTTGTGCATAGCTTTTACGTAGCCCTGGGCGATGATATAGCTGCCACAACCGAATATATTCTTCCATATAGTTCTGCTCTTCATAAAGATAATTTTTATGCAACTCAGTTTCACCCGGAGAAGAGTGGCTCTGTTGGTGAACGTATTTTGGCTAATTTTCTAAAGTTATAACGATAAATGAGTAAGATTGATATCATACCCGCAATTGACCTGATTGACGGCAAGTGTGTTCGTTTAAGTCAAGGTGATTATAATAGTAAAAAGGTTTATAACGAAGATCCACTTGAGGTTGCCAAAGAATTTGAAGACCATGGTATAACTCGATTACATCTGGTTGATTTGGATGGAGCTAAAGCTGGAAGAATTATTAATTATAAGGTTCTGGAACGAATTGCAGGAAAAACCAATCTGGTAGTTGATTTTGGTGGTGGACTAAAAACATCAGAGGATCTTCATATAGCTTTTGAGTCAGGAGCTCAAATGGTTACAGGAGGTTCTATTGCCGTGAAAAATCCCCGGGAGTTTGAGAGTTGGATAAAAGAGTATAGCTCTGAAAAGATAATTCTTGGTGCCGATGCAAAAGATAACAAGATTGCTGTTACAGGCTGGCTCGAAGAAACAGATCAGGAGCTAATTCCTTTTATTAAAGAGTATACAAATAAAGGCATTAAAAAGGTGATTTGTACCGATATCAGTAAAGACGGCATGTTACAAGGGCCTGCTATTGACTTGTACAAAGCGATTATGGATGAGTTACCAGATTTGTATTTGGTGGCCAGCGGGGGAGTAAGCAATCTGGCTGATATTGAAGCATTGGCTGAAGCTAAAATCCCGGCGGTCATTTTTGGAAAGGCCATTTATGAGGGGAGGATTGATTTGAAGGAATTGGAGAGGTTTGTGTAGATAAGCAGGAGTGTTAAGACAGAAGGCAGTAGACGCATCAGTTAACTTAAAATTCTTGATATGATAACGTATAGAGAATTGATTGTTTGGCAAAAGGGAATGGATTTGGTTGAGCAGGTATATGACGTATCAAAACTGTTTCCGCGGGAAGGGTTACAATGTCAGACACAACAAATAAGAAAATGTGTTGTATTTGTCCCTTCTGCATTCTGCCTCCAAACTAATTAACTTAAATATTATGCTAGCAAAACGAATTATACCATGTCTCGATATTAAAAACGGCCAAACAGTAAAAGGCGTCAAATTTGTTGAGATTAAAGAAGTAGGAGATCCGGTTGAACTAGGGGCTTTGTACGCAGAGCAAGGAGCTGATGAGCTGGTTTTTCTGGATATTACAGCCAGTCACGAAGGTCGAAAAACTTTTGTGGATCTGGTGAAGCGAATTGCCCGAAATATCAACATCCCTTTTACAGTAGGTGGAGGAATCAGTGAGTTGAGTGATGCAGATGCATTATTAAATGCAGGTGCTGACAAAATTTCGGTTAACTCTTCAGCTGTTCGAAATCCACAGTTAATAAATGATCTGGCTCAGAACTTTGGAAGCCAGTTTGTTGTGGCGGCTATTGATGCCAAGCACAATCACGGAGATGATTGGATAGTGACGGTAAATGGCGGGCGCATCCCGACCGATAAGAAGCTTTTCTCATGGGCAAAAGAATGCGAAGAGCGAGGAGCGGGTGAAATACTCTTTACCAGTATGGATCACGACGGGGTAAAACAGGGCTTCGCTAATCAGGCTCTGGCAAAACTTAGTGATGAATTGAATATCCCGATTATTGCATCAGGAGGAGCAGGGGCCATGGAGCATTTCAAGGATGTATTCACCAAAGGTAAAGCTGATGCCGGCCTGGCTGCCAGTATTTTTCACTTTAAAGAAATTCCTATTCCTGAGTTAAAAGCCTACTTAAATAAAGAAGGTATTCCAATTCGATTATAAAACTATAAAAACCATATAATGACAATTAACTACAATAAACTAGGTAACGGACTAATTCCAGCCATTATACAGGATGCTGTTACCTACAAAGTACTAATGTTGGGCTTTATGAACGAAGAGGCCTACGAAAAGACCAAGGCAGAGAGAAAAGTAACTTTTTACTCACGCACAAAAGAGCGTCTTTGGACAAAAGGCGAAGAATCGGGTAATTTTCTGAATGTTGTATCCATGGCAATCGATTGTGATGATGATACACTATTGATTAAAGTGAATCCTGTTGGACCTGTATGTCATAAGGGAACAGATACCTGTTGGGGAGAAGACAACTCTGGTGATGATATCATGTTTTTAAAAACGCTGCAAGACTTTATTGATAAGCGCAAAGATGAGATGCCGGAGGGCTCATATACCACCCATTTATTTACTAAAGGCGTACGTAAAATTACCCAGAAAGTCGGAGAGGAAGCTATTGAAACGGTTATTGGTGCCATGGCTAATGATGATGAAAATTTCTTGTACGAAGGTGCAGATTTGTTGTATCACCTAATAGTTTTATTAACACACAAGGGCTATCGTATCGAAGATCTGGCTCGTGAATTAAAAGGTAGACATAAGTAGAAAAGTGAATCCACTAGAGATTATTAATAAATACTATGCTGAAGGTAGCCCGCTGTGGGTTACCTTAACCGAGCATAGTCAGGCTGTTCGAAATAAGGCCTTGGATATTGTTTCTAATCACCCGGAGTTGGAAGCTGATGCTTTGTTTGTATCTGAAGCATCCATGTTACACGATATAGGCATATACCTTACAAAAGCGCCTGATTTACATTGTTATGGTACTTACCCGTATATTTGCCATGGTTATTTAGGTCGCGAAATATTAGAAAAAGAAGGCTACAACAAACACGGCCTGGTTTGTGAACGACATACCGGAACCGGATTGTCAATGGTTGACATACAACAACAACAGCTGCCAATTCCTGTGCGCAATATGCTACCTCTTTCAATAGAAGAGCAAATCATCTGTTTTGCAGATAAGTTTTACAGTAAAAGCCGGGCATTAAACAAACCCAAAAGCATTGATAAAATTATCAAATCAATGCGGAAGCATGGAGAACACCAGGTGAAGCGATTCGAAGAATGGTGCGAGATGTTTTTATAATCTACCCAATAAATCGCATGTTATCCTGTATCCAGTCGCCAATAAACGGCACCTTAGAAAAGCGCCCCTGAATAGCACCAATTAAACCAATAAGCCATAGGGCGAATACGCAAATCATTATCACTTTGCCTATTAATCCCAACGAAATACCTGTAAGAATAAATTGTGCTGTTGAGGCAATAAAAGACAGTACCATTAATCCAAATGATTGTCTTAAATGGAAAAGGCTAAGTTCACTTCTGGGATTCTCGTTCTGACGAAGAATTAGAGCAATAATCCAACCTACAATGGTGATATAGCTTACTGTTGAAATTAATCGGCTTTGATCTTGCATAGTATTCGGTTTTGATATTGGTTCAAACAAAGTAAGTAAAACTTGAGTAATTTTCCCCTAACTACTTGTGTTTGTTAATTATTAAACACAACTTTGTGTCATTATGATGACAATGAGCAAAATATATTCATATCCGACCAATAGCGTCTGCTATATCTTCTAAGAAGGTCGTCTCATTGTATCAATTCATTTCATTTTTTATTTAATCAAATTAATTAAGGAGGATTCTACCATGATGACACTAGCTGTTTATCCTGTAATCGTGCGCAATTGCACCACATTGTTTTATGCATCAGATGCATTTTTCAAAACAATAATCAATTCAAAATTCATGTTAAGACAAAAATTAAAACACGATGACTAAGCAAAATAGCAGTATATTATTGCAAAAACTAAGTAAGAATAAATTGAGTAATATCTGGAATGATTTTAAAGATGCCTTAGCGGGGTCATCACACGACTATACTAAAATACCTCTTGGAAGAGCAGTGTTTTTGTTGGCTATACCTATGGTATTGGAGATGATAATGGAATCGGTATTTGCAGTAGTTGATATCTACTTTGTTGGTAAACTTGGTGCCGATGCTGTAGCTACTGTAGGTATTACTGAAAGTGTTCTGACAATTATTTATGCCATTGCTTTCGGACTAAGTATGGCAACAACAGCTTTAGTTTCAAGGCGTATAGGAGAAAAGAATGAGGAGGAAGCTTCAAAAGAAGCACTTCAGGCTATTATAACAGGATGCGCTATCTCTTTATTGATAGCAGTTCCAGGTGTAGTTTTCGCCAAAGATTTATTGCGTTTGATGGGCGCTTCATCCGTTATAGTTGAGGAATTGTCGACTTATACATCCATTATGTTCGGAGGAAATCTGGTGATAATGCTACTGTTTATTAATAATGCTATCTTCAGAGGGGCAGGTGATGCTGCAATAGCAATGCGTGTTTTATGGATTGCCAACGGGCTTAATATTGTTTTAGATCCACTATTGATTTTCGGAATTGGCCCATTCCCTGAGTTAGGTATAGCCGGAGCTGCTGTGGCGACTAATATAGGTCGTGGTATAGCCGTTGCTTATCAGCTATATGTACTATGGAAAGGTAAGAGTCGAATCAGTTTATCTGGTTTAAAACTTGCTATAGAACCGCAACGTATTAAGCACCTTCTCAAAATTTCATTAGGAGGCATTGCTCAATCATTAATCGCCACTTCAAGCTGGATTTTTCTGGCTCGTATTATTTCAAACTTTGGTAGTGAAGTGGTAGCAGGGTATACCATTGGCATACGAATAATACTATTTTCATTGTTACCATCGTGGGGCCTGAGCAACGCAGCTGCCACTTTAGTGGGGCAAAACCTGGGTGCCCGTGAGCCTGATAGAGCCGAAAAAGCGGTTTGGGGAGTAGCGCGTATTAATTTAATTTTCCTGGGTGCTTTAAGTATTTTATTTATTGTTTTTCCCGAATGGTTTGTGCGCTTGTTTACCGATGATATAGCTGTGATTGATTCCGGCCGGCAATGTTTAAGAATAGTTGCCTATGGGTTTGGCTTTTACGGAATTGGCATGGTTATGACCCAGGCTTTTAATGGAGCTGGTGATACCCGTACACCAACTCGTATAAATATATTTGCCTTTTGGATGATAGAGATTCCATTGGCCTATGTATTGGCCATGCAAATAGGCTGGCAGGAAGAAGGGGCTTTTTATGCTATTATCATTGCCGAGGCTGCCATGACCTTGTTAGCAGTATATCTGTTTAAAAAAGGGAGATGGAAAAAGGAGTCTGTATAATATTGTCCACCAGAAGAACTCTGGCTTTTTATAAGGAAGTTGTTTAATGTTGTAGGGGGATTTCGAGAGTGACATTGGGCAATTCAGAATAACATGCATATTCTGGTTTCAAACATCAACATTAGATCTCTATTCATGTGTGGGCTTATCCATAACTGAATCTGTATTATAAGCGATAGCCAGGCATTAGATATACAAATGTTGGAAATAGGGTAATCAAACCTGTCAGGACTCAAATTCCTGTCAGGTTTTTTTACGCCGCCTTTTTTAAACAATCATCCAACGTAGTTCTCTCATTCTGTCTGTCAGATACGCACCTGAAACACAAAGGAAATATACTCATAAGGCTGACTAAACACTTCCAAAAGAATGATAAAATAGTCATGAAAAGAATAACTTTATATAGACAATGAAATTTAACAATAATTGACCAAAGGGGTGGATAAATTAGAATCTTAACGGATACATCATGAAAAGTGGCTTCGGCAACTCCGTTGTCTTTCTTCGGTAATTCTTCGGTAATTCATTGGTCTTTCTTCGGGATTTCTTCGGGTCCGCTTCGGATCAACCTCGCTGGCAGCGAGGTTGATCCGAAGAAGGTCCCTGGTTGCCTGCCGGACGGTAACTCTGTGATACATCACTGTCTGGTGATCAGGTGTTTAATATTTTGATAAATACAAGTCTAAGGTTTAGAGCCTTACTCACTTTGAATTTCAGGATTTTTATCCTTCACAATACAATTGAGTTATCTACTTTGTACAATTCATAGAAAATTCAGTGTTTTTATTCACAATTCATTTTAAGCTTTGATTAACAATTCCTGTCATATGTCCTGTTATTATCCGCCTGATTTGTATAGCTTTGAAGAATAACAATCTGTTTTATTCAAATCATATCACATGAAAAATTATTTGATACTACTGGTAATGACAACAATTTTTATGTCGTGCCAGCAACCATGTACTGATAAGGAAAGTCAGTCTGAGGTCGCTAATATTACTTCGGCACAAATTGATGCAACAATCTCTAGTTTAAAGAAAATGCATCCGGACGCCAATGCTGAAATGATCCAACGCGGTGTTAAACATGCTGCCTCACTTTGGCGAAATGTTGACGGAAGTGAAGCTGATTTCCAGTCTTTCTGCGAAACTCAGTTTGTAGCAGATGAGGAACAAAAGGAACTAATGTTCGAAAAAGTGAGCCGTAACCTTGAAGTTCTATACGGTCATTTTAATAAAATTAGCCTTGATCTTCAGCGTCCATTGCATGAACCAATGGGAGAGATTATTGATATTGATAAAGCTTTTGGAGGATTTAGCGCCGGTTCACACCTTACGTCAGATTTGTATAGGAATAAACTGGCTTTTACTATCGCCTTAAACTTTCCATATTACACTTTAACCGAGAAAGAAGAGAATGCCGCAAGCTGGTCTCGTCAAGAGTGGGCTTATGCACGGATGGGCGATGTTTTTACAGCCCGTGTGCCAGCCGAAATTCTTCAAAACGTTTCAGAAGTAAGTTCTGCTTCGGAAATGTATATAGCCAACTACAATATTTACGTGGGCCATTTGGTTGATGATCAAATGAAGACTTATTTCCCAGAAGATATGGTATTATTATCTCATTGGAATTTGCGTGATGAAATTAAATCTCATTATAGCAAAGGAACTGAGGGGGTTGAATTGCAGGCTATGGTTTATGAAGTAATGAAGCGTATCATTAATCAAACCATTCCTAATGATGTTATTAATAGTGGCGAATACCAATGGAATCCATATACTAATACAGTCTATAAAAACGGGCAATCAGTAGAATTAGAAAGCGAGCCGTTTGAACGATACCAACAAATCATCAATAATTATCATGCTATGCGTGAGATGGATGCTTATTCTCCTTTAAATACTGCAATAAAACGAGCATTTGCAGGAGGTATGGAAATTACGCAAGCTGATGCAGAGAAGTTGTTTGTCGAATTTATGTCGGCAGAAGAATTAAAGCAGGTTGGTGACTTAATTAAAAAACGTTTAGGTCGCGACTTAAAACCCTGGGATATATGGTATGATGGTTTTAAAGCCCGAAGCTCTATAGATGAAGATGCTCTAAATAAAATTACCCGTTCACGCTATCCAAATGCCAAAGCTTTGGATGATGATTTGGCAAACCTGTTATTAAAGCTTGGCTTTACAAAGGAAAAGGCAAATTTCTTAGCCAATCGTATTGATGTAGATCCGGCTCGCGGTTCAGGTCATGCATGGGGAGCATCAATGAAAGGAGAAACTGCTCACCTTCGTACACGTATTCCTGAAACCGGCATGGATTATAAAGGTTATAATATAGCTATCCATGAATTTGGTCACAATGTTGAACAAACAATATCATTATACGATGTTGATTATTATATGTTGAACGGTGTGCCAAATACAGCTTTTACTGAAGCTCTTGCTTTCATTTTCCAAAAGCGAGATTTGGAATTGTTGGATATGAAAAATGATAATCCGGAGAAAGAAGCTTTACAAACATTAGATAATTTCTGGTCAACTTATGAAATTATGGGTGTTTCATTATTGGATCAACGTATGTGGAAATGGTTATATGAAAACCCTGATGCAACTGCTAAGCAATTAAAAGTGGCTGTTGAAGGAATTGCTATTGATATTTGGAATGAGTTTTATGCACCGGTATTTGGGGTAAAAGATCAGCCAATATTGGCAATTTATTCTCATATGGTTAATAGTCCTATATATTTATCTAATTATGCCTTTGGTCATTTAATACAGTTTCAGGTTGAGCAGTATTTGAAAACAGCTGATTTTGCCCCTGAAGTAGAACGCTTGTTTAAGATTGGTTCTATTACGCCTAATGCCTGGATGCAGGCGGGGTTAGATGAAGATATTTCTATTGTTTCAATCATTGATGAAGCCGGAAAAGCAGCAACTAAGATTTCAAACAACTAAGTATTATTATAAATACAAAAAACGGTAAGCCGTTTGGCTTACCGTTTTTTATATCTTATATATTGTGTTAGTCTATAGCTAACTCAATCATCTTTTGTAACTTTTTGCGGCCAAAGAAAATACGACTCTTTACTGTTCCGATAGGCATTTCAAGCTCTTCTGCAATTTCTTTGTACTTATAGCCTTCCATGTGCATGGTTAATGGTTGTTTGAATTCTCCTTCAAGTTTTCCCATCTGCGTTCTAATTTCACCGGTGTAATGAATAACATCTGGTGTGTCGTCAGTATAGTATTTGTTTGAAAGATAATTTACTTCATCAACAAGCATAGGAGCCTGACGCATTTTGTACTTTCTACGATAGTTGTTGATAAATGAATTGCGCATAATTGTATGCATCCATG
Source organism: Bacteroidales bacterium (assembly GCA_022361295.1). Taxonomy (GTDB): domain Bacteria; phylum Bacteroidota; class Bacteroidia; order Bacteroidales; family Marinilabiliaceae; genus Carboxylicivirga. Next base: position 8,704 of record JAKSBD010000277.1, on the reverse strand, counting down.
CCGAGAAATTGGTATTCATGACAAATTTTTCTCTTGAAGAGAGGGCTCTGAAATTTGTCTCTTGAACCAAATCATTGGCATCTTCTTCGTTAGCCGTTAATGTAAGGGCATAGCTAAACATTTTTTGTTGGAGCCCCAATAATCGATGGTTAAATTGTTCTGCGGTCATCTTGTTGGGTTTTTGTTTAACAATTTTGATTTACTTCAACACAACTGCTCGGGTGTTTAACAGTTGGATATTCATAAATCATTATTAATTTAGTTATTATAATTCGTTAATGCAACTGACAATCTGTAATTGAATACAAAAAGGTAAAGAGGTAATCAAATACTCAAATACGAAGTAAAGATGAACAAAATCGTTTTAACTTCCAAATTTGTTTAATAAATATCGAGTACAATTAATCACATTTAACCTTTAATTAAAGCAAAGTGTTATATTGTAACGCATTAATAATCAATCTTAAGCTTGTGTTAAATCTGTATTTTAATTTTTTTTCACATTTCTTGAAAAGAATTAATTGACTTAATTGGTTGTATAATAAGTTTCAATGAAAGCGACATTTGTCGTGTTTCATTCCAATTAAAGTAGCTATTTTGGTATGGAATTGTGAAGAATAGATATTAGAGGAAAATGCAAGTAATAAAGAAGATTTATCAGTTCTATCTCGATGGATTCAGAAATCTGTCGCCATGGGCCCGAACTTTATGGATCATTATTTTGATTAAGTTGTTTATCATGTTTGCTGTGTTAAGGTTATTCTTTTTTAGAGATACGCTTAAAAACAGATATTCAACTGATGAAGAACGGGCAAACCATGTAATAGAAGAGCTAATCAGTCATTAATTAAAATATACAAATGTTAGAAAACATCGATTTGTCGCTCGTCAATTGGTCGAGAGCACAATTTGCGCTTACAGCTATGTTTCACTGGCTGTTTGTCCCCTTAACCCTGGGACTTAGTTTTATTATTGCGTTTATGGAAACCATTTATTTGAAAACAGGGAATCCTGAATGGAAACGCATCACTAAATTCTGGATGAAACTATTCGGAATTAACTTCGCCATTGGTGTGGCAACAGGAATTATCCTCGAGTTTGAGTTTGGTACCAACTGGTCAAACTACTCATGGTTTGTTGGTGATATTTTTGGCGCCCCATTGGCCATTGAAGGTATTATGGCCTTCTTTATGGAAAGTACATTTATCGCTGTAATGTTTTTTGGATGGGGAAAAGTAAGTAAGAAGTTCCACCTTACGGCTACCTGGCTAACAGCTGCAGGAGCTAATTTGTCGGCTTTGTGGATTTTAGTAGCCAACGGCTGGATGCAGAATCCGGTTGGAATGAAATTTAATCCTGAAACGGCTCGTAATGAGATGGAAAGCTTCTGGGATGTCTTCTTATCTCCAACTGCCGTTACAAAGTTCTTGCATACCACCACATCCGGATATGTACTGGCAGCATTGTTTGTAGTTGGTATCAGCAGTTGGTTTCTATTGAAGAAACGTCATGTATTATTCGCAAAACGAAGCATTGTTATTGCAGCTATTTTTGGCTTGGTATCTTCAGTAATGCTGGTTGCCTCGGGTGATGGATCAGCACGTGATGTGGCAAAAACACAACCAATGAAGTTTGCTGCCATGGAATCGCTTTATGAAGGACAAACACAGGCGCCTTTAATCGCAATTGGTTTGTTTGGTAAAGAACATGATGATCCGATGAATAGGGACTCAGATCAGGAATTTTTAGTAAAGATTGAAATCCCTAACATGTTATCTTATCTCGCCTTTTTAAAGGTGGATGCTTTTGTGCCTGGTATTAAAGATTTGGTGTTGGGTAATGAGCAACATAACATCATGTCATATAAAGAAAAGATTATACGCGGCTACGAAGCTCAGCAAACACTAAAGGCTTTTAAAGAGGCAAAAGGTGTGGATGAAGAAAAGTATAATGAGCTTAAAGCCAGGTTTGATGATGAAGAATGGATTGAAAATTACTTCAGGTATTTTGGATATGGTAATTATTACGATCCCAATCCTGAACAGCTGGAGTTAAATGCCTTTAAAATTGTTCCGCCAATCTCGTTATCTTTCTATGCTTTCCATATTATGGTAATACTGGGTGGGCATTTTATGTTATTGTTTATGGTGGTGCTTTGGTTGATCTATCGCAAAAAATTAGAATCAAATAAAGTGGTTTTATATACTGCCTTATGGACCATACCTTTGGCTTATATTGCCAGTCAGGCTGGTTGGATTGTTGCTGAAGTAGGACGCCAGCCATGGGTGATTCAGGACCTTATGCCAACCATGACAGCTGTATCAAAAATCGACACGAGCTCAGTTATGATAACATTCTGGTTGTTCACTATCACCTTTGTGGCATTGGCAATAGCAGAAGTGAAGATTATGGTGAAACAAATTAAAAACGGACCAAAAGAAGGAGGACACAACTAATGTTTGGAGAATTATCACATTTGGCATTACAGCAATATTGGTGGATTATTGTTTCACTTTTGGGCGCTTTATTGGTATTCCTGATGTTTGTGCAAGGTGGACAAACCTTAATCTACACCATAGGAAAGAATGATATGCAACGAACAATGTTAGTCAATACATTGGGGCGTAAATGGGAGTTTACATTTACAACGCTAGTCACATTTGGAGGAGCATTTTTTGCTTCTTTCCCATTATTTTACAGTACCAGCTTTGGTGGTGCTTACTGGGTTTGGATGGCTATTTTATTTGCTTTTGTTTTACAGGCTATCGCCTACGAATTTCGTTCAAGACCCAATAATGTTTTTGGAGCGCGCACATACGAAACTTTCTTATTGATCAATGGATTATTTGGCACTGTATTAATAGGAACAGCAGTGGCTACCTTTTTTACCGGCTCAGCTTTTTCTGTAAATGAAATGAACCAGTCTCAATGGGAATTGAAATCACATGGTCTCGAGGCTGCCCTAAACCTGCATAATTTATCACTTGGATTAGCTGTCTTCTTTTTAGCACGTGTGCTGGGCTTGCTTTATTTTATGAATAGCATTAAGGAAGAAGAGATTTTTGCAAGATCAAGAAAGCACTTAATCTTTAATGCGATCCCGTTCCTGGTTTTCTTCCTGACTTTTGTTATCTGGTTGATGCTTCGCGATGGTTTCGCCGTTAATCCTGAAACGCAGGAGGTGTACATGGAATCGTTTAAATACTTCAATAACCTGATGGCAATGCCGCTTGTTCTTATCTTATTTTTGATAGGAGTAGTAGGCGTATTATTGGGACTTGGAGCAAGCATTATTAAAGCTGATTGTACGAAAGGTATTTGGGCTGCCGGTGCCGGAACTGTTTTAACTGTATTCAGTTTATTGTTGGTGGCCGGATTCAATAATACGTCTTTTTATCCATCAACATTTGATTTACAAAGCTCTCTGACTATTCAAAACTCATCATCAAGTCATTTTACCTTAACAGCCATGAGCTATGTTTCATTAATGGTACCATTCGTTTTTGCTTATATATGGTACGTGTGGAAGGCCATGAACAATAAACCAATTAACGAAGATGAAATGCAATCTGATGATATTCACGTTTATTAAAACCAGAAAAGATGAAGTATTTACACGAAATATTATGGTATCTCTCTTTACCATTAACGATAGTTATTAGTTACTATGCTGTTTTATTCGGGCTTAAAAAGTTTAATAAACTGAATGAGGCAGACGAGCAAAATAATAATGAATAAACAGAAAACCCGGTATCAAACGATACCGGGTTTTCTGTTTATTAGGTGAATGAATTTTACTTAATGCCTAATACCCACTTTGCTGTAGATATAAGAATATAATATAAGATAACAGCTGCAATTCCTCCAACTCCAAGCAATGCAATAAATACAATTGCTAAAAACAACAGCACAAAGCGTTCTTTATTTTCAGCCCATTTCATGTTCTTAAATTTAAGCGAGAACATTGGTACTTCACTAATTAGCATGACAGAGAAAAAGCCGATAACTATTAGTATAATTACTGGTGATAACCAGTTAAACCACTCGGGATTTTCTAAGAACTTGTATGCAAAAGCAGCAGTGAAAATGCCCGTTGCTGTTGTTGTTAAACCAAGGAAATTTTCAGTTTGTCGGGTATCCACGTTAAACTTAGCCAACCTTAATGCAGCAAAGGCAACCATCACAAATGGTAAAAGAATAAGTACCTGCTGTATAGTTGATAATTGGAAAAAGTCAATGCCATAGCTGCCTGTTAATTGGTATTTGATAATGGTTGACCATATAGCTGCCGGGGCGGCACCAAAACTAATTAAATCGGCTAATGAATCCAGTTCTTTGCCAATGTCGCTATAGGCCTTTAATGCTCTGGCAGCAAAACCATCGCTAAAATCAAACAGAGCACCGGCAAAAATTAGCCAAATAGCAATGTCAATACGAGCATTAAGTGCGAAAAAGATGGCCATTACTCCGCAAAGCACATTCATGCTTGTTAAGAGATTAGGAATATGTTGTTTTATATTCATAAAGAATTATTTTTCTTCGAAAGTAAAGGAATCGGTGTGAGTTTCAAAATTTACAACTTCTATTCGGGCTATTTTATTAAAATGTTAATTTGAATAAAAATTATGCGAAAAAGTAGAACAAGATTTAGTTTTGTTCGTTTAATGAGGATAAAATTTCAGACTATGTGGACAAACGACTTATCAGTAGACAATGTAATGATTGATAATGAGCATAAGCAACTGTTTATGCTAATTGACAATTTCTACAAAGGAATAAAAGAAAACTCGCCCAAAGAGCGACTGGAAGAGTTAATACTAGGTTTATTCAATTATACCAAAACGCATTTTAAGAATGAAGAACAACATATGCGAAATATGAACTATCCTGATCTGGAGGTTCATAAATCTCTCCATGCATCATTTGTAGATCAGGTGAATAACTATTACGATCGATTGAAAGGCGGAAAACTAATATTATCGATTGAAGTGACCAACTTCTTGAAAGATTGGTTAATCAATCATATCAAAGGCTCAGACCAACAATATGCTGCATTTGAGCGTACTCAAAAAAGCATGATGAATATCAATTAACTTTTAATTAATACAAATAAAAGCTATAAATATTTGCAATTGTAAATATTGACATTACATTTGTATCGGATTAAAAAATACCAAATGGACAATTTTACACATCATCATCATCATTTATTCCTGCAAAGCTGGTAGGCGGTGCTTGATGTGTATGTAACAAAATATCAGGAAAAGGCTTATCAGAAATGGTAAGCCTTTTTTTATTTAAGCGTAACAAACAATGATAACAATACAATTTCATATTCATCATCATCATTTCTTATCCCGTCGGATGAGCTAGATTGTGGTGTTTGAAACTGAATCATATAAAGGCTTATCCAAACGTGGGTAAGCCTTTTTTTTATTTGCTAATACTATTAATACAGAACATAACATGGAAACTAAATTAAGAATTGCCCTGCAAAAAAAAGGTCGCTTAAACGAAGACTCAATGAAGCTGCTGAAAGAAGCAGGTATTAAATTTAATGTTGGTAGTGGTAAGTTGGTTGCTTCTTCACCTAACTTCCCGATTGAGGTATTGTTTTTAAGGGATGATGATATTCCGCAAACCGTAGCTGACGATGTTGCGGATATTGGTATTGTAGGTGAAAACGAAATGGCAGAGAAGGGCTTTGATCTGAAAATAGCCAAAAGACTAGGTTTTAGTAAATGCCGCTTATCTCTTGCTATTCCCAAAGCGGAAGAATATACTGGATTGTCATTTTTTGATGGCAAAAAAGTGGCTACTTCTTATCCGGTTATCCTCGAAAAATATTTTAAAGAGCAAGGCATTAATTCTGAGATACACGAGATTGCCGGTTCGGTTGAAATCGCCCCTGGTATTGGATTAGCCGATGGTATATTCGATATAGTTAGCTCAGGGAGTACACTTGTCGCTAATCGACTAAAGGAAGTTGAGGTGGTAATGAAATCGGAAGCTTTATTGGTAGCAGGAGCTAATCTGTCTCCTGAAAAACAAGCTTTACTTGATGAGATGCTTTTTAGAATTGAGTCGGTAATGGCTGCCAATTCAAACAAGTACATTTTGATGAATGTGCCGAACGATAAGATAGATGAGATTGTTAAAATATTGCCGGGAATGAAGAGTCCTACTGTTTTGCCATTGGCCGAAGAGGGCTGGAGTTCGGTGCACTCGGTTATTCAGGAAAAGAAATTCTGGGAAATAATTGGACAACTAAGAGCTATTGGTGCAGAAGGATTGTTAGTAGTGCCAATTGAAAAGATGATTTTATAGGTATGGCCTGGTTGGGCGAATAAATTAAATCAATAACGATCCCGATAAAGGGAGTAGCTAATAGCCAAGGGCTGGCAGCTATAAGCTAAAAGAGAAATGCAAAAAGTTCTATATCCGCAAAGAGAAGAGTGGGAAAAGCTATTGGAGCGTCCTGATAATGGTTTGGAGGATGTGTACGATACTGCCAGGGGTATTCTTGATGACGTAAAACGAAACGGAGATGCTGCACTATTGAAGTATACCCGTATGTTTGATGGCGCAGGGTTAAAAACTCTTGAGGTGACGCAAAATGAAGTTGATGAAGCCTGTATGCAGGTAAATAGCGATTTAAAAGATGCCATTTTAGTGGCTAAACAGAATATTGAGACTTTTCACCAGTCTCAAAAAACACAGAAAGAAGTTGTGGAGACGATGCCTGGTGTTCAGTGCTGGCAAAAAAGTGTTGCAATTGACAGTGTTGGTCTTTACATTCCTGGCGGAACAGCTCCTCTTTTTTCAACCGTTTTGATGTTGGGTATTCCAGCTAAAATTGCCGGTTGTAAAAAGATTGTTCTTTGTACACCTGCTAATAGTGAAGGCAAAGTAAATCCTGCCATTTTATATGCAGCCTCCTTAGTTGGTGTTGATCAGATTTTTAAGCTTGGTGGCATTCAGGCTGTGGGGGCAATGGCATATGGCTCAGAGACGGTTCCGTCGGTGGCTAAAATATTTGGACCTGGTAACCGCTTTGTTACTGCCGCCAAACAGTTGGTGAGTTTAAAAGATGTGGCCATTGATATGCCGGCAGGGCCCTCTGAGGTCATGGTGTTGGCCGATGAAAGTGCAGATGCTGCTTTTGTGGCATCCGATTTATTATCTCAGGCTGAACATGGAGCCGATAGTCAGGTTATTTTCGTGACTAACAGCGAAGGATTGCTGGAGGATGTTGAAAAAGAGGTGGAACAGCAATTACAAGAACTTCCCAGGAAAGAAATAGCAGAGAAAGCACTTGCCAATAGTCGTCTGATAGTACTAAAAACTACCGATGAAATGTTGGATATCTGCAATCAATATGCTCCTGAACACTTAATTGTTTCAATGCGCGATGATGAACTAATAGGAAATAAAGTAGTCAATGCAGGCTCAGTTTTCCTTGGAAATTATTCGCCGGAGAGTGCAGGTGATTATGCATCAGGTACCAATCACACGCTTCCTACGCACGGATATGCCAATGCTTTTAGCGGGGTTAACCTGGATAGTTACATGAAAAAAATAACCTTCCAGAAAATCAGTGCCTTTGGTTTGGCTAAGCTGGGACCATCTATTGAAGTAATGGCTGAAGCCGAACAACTGATGGCGCATAAAAATGCCGTTACTGTTCGATTAAAGAAAATGGAGAATTAATATGAGGTAATGAGTGGTGAGTATAGCTAAAGTGGCATATATATTTTAAGATACTCATTACTCACTACTGACTACTCATTACTATTATGAAAGCACTTAATCAGTTATTAAGAAACAACATACAAAATCTTAAACCTTATTCGTCCGCCCGTGATGAATTTACCGGTGAAGCAGCAGTTTTTCTCGATGCCAATGAGAATCCATTTAATAAACCTTACAATCGCTACCCCGATCCATATCAGCGTACTGTAAAGGAAAAGATAGCCAAGCTTAAAGGGGTTGATGCTTCTTCTATCTTTTTAGGTAATGGAAGCGATGAACCAATTGATTTGTTATTCAGAGCATTTTGTGAACCCGGTGTTGATAATATTGTTTCGATCGACCCGACATACGGAATGTATCAGGTGGCTGCCGATATCAATAATGTGGAAGTTAGAAAAGTGCTTCTGACCCGCGATTTTAAATTGGATGTGGAAGAACTATTGGTGCAATGCAATGGTAACACAAAGCTGATGTTCATTTGTTCACCTAACAATCCAACAGGTAATTGCTTCAATGAAGAGGATATTGTTCAGTTAATAAAACGTTTTGAGGGAATTGTCGTTCTTGATGAAGCCTATATTGACTTTGCACCCGATAAAAGCCTGTTATCAAAACTGGATAAGTACCCGAACCTCGTGATTTTACAAACATTTTCAAAAGCATGGGGTATGGCAGGTATTCGTTTGGGTATGGCATTTGCCTCTAAGGACATTGTAAATGTTTTGAGTAACATCAAGTACCCATACAATATTAATATATTAACCCAGGATAAAGCGTTGGAACTATTAGAACGCCAGGCTGAAAAAGATGAGTGGGTCAAACAGTTGTTGTATGAAAGAGAGGAGATGGCAAAGCGATTGGAGCAATTATCCTTTGTGCGAAAAGTATATCCTTCTGATGCCAATTACATTCTTATAAAGGTATTTGAACCAAAAGCGATTTATGATTTTCT
>JAKSBD010000265.1 GCA_022361295.1 Bacteroidales bacterium | reverse complement strand
GGTGGTTAAATTTACTCCATAACATCCAAAATCCACTTCGGCACCTCCGCCATTTTGAACAGGATCGGTAAGCCACTCCAGAAATTCTTTATTAACACCTATCTTTTTAGGGCCTTTGTGTCCGTCATGTACCATTATCTTTTTAATGTCACCAATGGCATTTTCTTTTATGGCTAGTTCGTATGCTTTATGGGTGCTTGGGTACCATGTTGTTTCGTAATTGGTGAGCAAATGTATATTGTGCTTCTGTGCTAATTCCTGCATTCTAATGGCGTGTTCCATGCTCACGGCCAGTGGTTTTTCTACCATCACATGGATTCCCAGGGGAGCAGCAAACTCTACGACCTCCAAATGCTCGTATATGGTTCCAAAGGCTGTAACAGCTTCGGGCTTCACTTCTTTTAGCATTTCTTCCATAGACGAGAAGACCATGTCCATGGAGAACTTGTATTGTGCAGCATATCGTTTGGCCAGTTCTTTATTGGGTTCTACTATTCCAACAATCTTTATTTCACCCCGCGGTTCACTGCCAAATATCCAATGAACATGCGTGTGGGTCAATCCGATTATCCCCACCGTTAATGGTTCTTTATTCTCCTGGCAGTATGTATTGATGCTTAAGAAGCTTAGGAGCAGAATAAGTAGAATTTGATATTTCCTCATGGTCGTAACGATGTTGTGTTAAAGATAACTGTGCTGCACCATATTTTTTCTATTCCGGTGGCAGTAATGGGCGTTTTCACCTCAAAAAACATGTAAAAATACGCAAAATGCGTACAAAAGGTAGTTGATATGCTATCAAAGACACCAAAATCAATTCTGAACTTTGTTGCATCGAATTTTAATGTTCAAACCATTAGAGCAGATGATATTGAAAACAGATAAATAAGCTTGAATTTTTTTATTAACATCAAATAGATTGATTTATGATTTATGGAATTACATTGTTAGTTCTGGGTGTACTCGCAGCACCTTCGTTATTATTATCGAAAAAGCCAAATGCGAAAGAATTATTGGATAAGATAACACCTTTCCAGGGCTGGATTGGTCTTGTGTCTTGTTTCTGGGGAATCTGGGGCATCATACAGGCGATACTAAGCCTTGGGCTGTTGACTTCTAATCCAATTTGGTGGATAACCTGGATAGCCGGAAGTGTACTGCAGGCTTCTTTAGGATTTTTACTTGGATACGGCATGATCAGTAAGCTTGTGTTATCTAAGAACGAAGAAGCGAAAGAAAAGGGCGAACTGTTGCTGGCTAAATTATCGCCACTGCAAGGTAAGTTGGGCTTATTTGCCATTGTATTAGGTATCTGGAGCATACTTGTAAGAATTCTATTCTAGATTGCCTGGTACTAATTACTCATCAGGTGACTTTGAGTCATCTGGTGGGTTCCTAATCTTCCCCTCAGAAACCTATCAAATAATTATTAAGTCTTAATTTATTCTAATTATGAAGAAAGTAAACAAACAAATTTTGCTTCTAATGCTATCCGTCTTATCAATAAGTGCTTGCGATAGTGACAAAAACCATGACCCATTTGCCAATATGGACTATTGGGTTACTTTTGGTCGTCTGGATTTCAAAGATTACAACACCTTTATTGCCAACTACAAAAGGGTGTACAATATGGATGAAACAGAATACCAAAATTGGTGTGATAGTCTAGCAAACTATCAAAGCTATGAACATTTTTGGAACGCCATTAATGATGAGTATGAAATGTTGGAAACAGAGGCCGATTATATTCAATTTAAAGAGGATTATAAAGACTATGTTACTTTTTCAGAAGAAACCATTGATGGTTTGCCTGATTATAGTTTTGTTCCCAACATATTAAATGTGAGCCTAATGCGCCTGGTTAACAAAGAAGGAATTTTCAATATAGGATCTAAAACCTATGATACTAAAGTTGAGGAGGTTATTCCGGGTTTGAAAAGTACACCAGACGAACATGAGTGTTACAAAAGAGATGGTAAAAGAAAAATGTGGGTTAGAATAGTATCTTAAACAACCATATAGCCTATGTGAATCATAAGAAAAAAGTGACATTTGCCTGGGTTGGTTATAAAACCAAATATACAGTCCGTCATCATTTGAATAGCTTCACTTTTTCTACTGGGGAAATATCGAACGGTTCAAGCTTTAATGTAATTGTGAATACGCCTATAATTAACATTGGTTTAGATGTTTGGAATCGTGGTGTTGGCGAAGATGATAAATGTACATTCAACTGGACTCACCAATAGGAATGCATGCTAATTACTCATCAGATGACTTTGAGTCATCTGGTGGGTTAAATGATGGTGCAAGTACTTGCAAAGGCTCAATCAATACATAATCAAGGCTTGCAACAACTTGCACGTGCCAGCCAGCAAAATTTTATGCTTTGCGTGTTATTGCAAGATGGAAATGGTGTTTGAAACGCAAAAGAATTAGCGCACCAGCGAGGTTATTGAAAACAGGTAAATAACCTTGAATTTTTTATTAACAAATAAATAGATTGATTTATGATTTATGGAACTATGTTGTTAGTTCTGGGTGTATTCGCAGCGCCTTCATTATTATTATCGAAAAAGCCAAATGCAAAAGAATTATTGGATAAGATAACACCTTTCCAGGGCTCAATTGGTCTTGTGGCTTGTTTCTGGGGAAT
>JAKSBD010000403.1 GCA_022361295.1 Bacteroidales bacterium | reverse complement strand
TCCACGGTGTAAAAGAATTTGCTCTCCTTCGTAAGCAGCAGTATATCCACCTGCCTGGTTAGTACCTAAGATATCAAGCATCCTGGCTGAAAAAGTCCATCCTTTTAGTTTTTCGGGCTTGTAATTGAAGGCAGCATTTAACGCCTCAAACTGTAAACTTTCTCCTTGTGGCGTTACTGAAGCTGATTTAATGGAATAATCAACTGTTAGTTTTAATGGATTTGTTATGGCCCATGATGCATTTGTTTTAACATTCCAGTTTGTACTTCTGCTATCGCGACTTTCACCCAATAACTCATCATCTGCTATTACCTGGAAATCATATAATGCTCCGCCTACAAATAGTTTCACTTTGCTAAGAAGGTCGAAGTTCATACCCAGCTCAGCTCCCAAAGCCGTTTGATTACCTGCGTTGGTATAGCTTCGCAGGAGCACTCCACCTGGATTACCCATGTCGTATGCCACGCGATTAACCCGATAAATAGCATTATCAACACCCCTGTAAAAACCAGTTAAAGTCATGTTGTTCTTTCCAAACCTGCGCAGATAGTTCACTTCTGCATTTAAGGTGTATTCAGGCTCCAGCAGAGGATCACCCATTTCGTATATCTCCTGGTGACGGCGGTATAAGAAAGGTGCCATATCTTTTGCCGGAGGACGGTTAATTCGGCGACTGGCAGCCAATGATATAATATTCAGTTCATTTATTTCATAACTGGCGTGTAAGGTTGGAAACAGGTCAAATTTACGCTGTCTGAAATCTGTTTGATTAAAATCGCGCCCAGCACCAATTTCACTAAAGTAACCATACACATATTCAAAGTATTCGGTACTGCTTACATTCATAAGCTGATCCATGTATTCGGCACGTAGTCCCAGCACATAGTTAAGCTTACCGCTTGTTCCGTGATAATCAATATAGGCAGAATAAACATCGCGTTTAAGGTCAATACTATTGTCGTAGCTCTCAATACTTGGGTCGCCCCAATAGCCATTACCAACGATTGTGTCGTAGGCAAATTCACCATCCAATCGAATCCATTGTGGTTGAATTCCAGTATTTAATGTATTACCATTATCAAATTTATGCTGATAATCCAGTACAAAACGATAGGCATCCAAAGGGGTTTCATCACTTTGGAAGGAATGAAAATCAGGTGTATCATCTAAATAGTAGCGTTCACCATCGTATGCAAACTCCTTATTATCGATGGTTTGCTCCAGGTTTGATGTTTCATAAATAAATGATGTGGTCCATTGTGAATTATCACCTGCCTTTTGAATATAATCCACACTCAGGTTACTGAACCAGCCATCACGATGAATATCATTGGGATTGTATATCTCCTGCAAGGTACCTTCATAAGGTTCTCCATCAGGCGTATCTGCAAAATAAGCCTCGTAAACATAGTTGGCCGTACGTCCGCTGGTACGCTTTGAATACTGATAACTGGCTGCCACTTCGGCATTATCGGTTATTTGAAAGTTGATACCGGCGTTTGCCATTACGTTTGTGTACCACTTAGGTCGTGAACCCTCCCCATCAAGCACATAGTAACTACCGGGATATCCGCTTACCGACTCTTCAGGGTGCTGGTAAATATACGGATCAATAATACCTCGTCCTTTGTTGTTGCGCGATTGCATGGTAAAAGCACCACTAATCGATAGTTTATCTTTATTATACATCAGACTCACACCGGCGTTGTATCGGTTATTATCTAATTTCTGATGACTGTAGACATCATCTTTATTGGTCCATGGAGTACCTCCAATCATGCCGGTAGCCACAACAGACAATCCGTCTACAGCTCCCCTTTGCGTTGTAATATTTATAATACCTCCCTTACCCTGGGCATCATATCGCGCACCAGGCACCGTAATAATCTCCACATTCTTAATCTGGCTGGCAGGTAACTGACTTAGTATATCACTGGCACTGGTTTGTGTAGGTTTACCATTAATATACACTAAAAAGTCACTGGTTCCGCGTACTGATACGATACCATCTCCATCGACCGATACAGCCGGTAACTTATCAAGTACATCGACAGCTGTTCCACCGCTGGCAGTTGCAAATTCTTCTGCACGATAGGTTTTTCTATCTATCTTTGTCGTCGCCGTTTGCGCACTTGCTTTTACCTCAACACCTTCAATGTCAACCGACGAGGCAACTAGTTTTATCTCCTTCAAATTAACAACCCGCGCGCTCGGTGAAATACTAATATCAGTTAATTCATTTGGCTGATACCCCAGAAATGAGACCGATATAGTATAATTACCCTCCTTTACATTATCAATTTTAAAGCTTCCGTCGCCATCAGTTACCGACCCTGTAATAATATCTCCATCATTCATTAAAGCAATGTTTGCAAATGGAATGTCCTCATTGCTTTGGGCATCAATAACACGCCCTTTGATTACTCCTGTTTGTGCCAGGCTTGCCAGACTAAACATAAAGGCTCCGACAAAACCTGCAATTTTTTTGTAGTTCATTATATATATGAGTTAAATATCCTGCTGACAAAAGTAAATACTACTTTTATCACGTTATGGTACATATTAACCAAATTGTGGTAGGTATTGTTGATCTATTAAATTGTTGATTTGCTAATTTGCCGATTTGTTAAGCCATTTAAGATTAACCAGAAACATCGGAATATGAAAGAATTAAGTATTCTTTAATATTTCAGAGAAACTAATAATTGGAACCACTAAAATCGCTTTCTATACTCAAGGGGGGTCAGGTTGGTTTTTGACTTAAAGAACTTCACAAAATAAGAAGAGTCTGAGTACTGAAGCTCATAGGCAATTTCAGAAATGGTATTATTTGTATAACGTAACAAGCGCTTGCTTTCCATAACCAGTCGTTCGGTAATAATTGAACTTGCCGGTCGCCCAAGTTCACCTGTACAAAGGGTTGTTAACTTTCTTTTGGTAATGTGTAACTGATCAGCATAAAAGCCAAGTTCCTTTTCTGTTTTATAGTGTTTATCCACTAAAGCCTTAAAAGCACTTACCGTTTTATTGTCTCCTTTAGTATATGCATTGTGCGTTACCAGTTCATTTATTTTATAGATAATAACATTTAAATAGCTTCGTAATACCAATTTATTGGGAGAAGATGAGCTGAACTCTTTCATCATCAGTTCAAAATCGCTGAAAATATGCTTGTTCTCTTTCCCCAAACGCATGTATGTGGGTATGGTTGACAATAATTGTGCAACGTCATTAAACTCATCTAAAAAAGCCTCTTTGAAAATCATCACATACCCTTTGGGAATCTGGGTAAAATCCCAGCAGTGCACCTGCTCTCCATTGAGGTAGAACAATGTAGGTGGGTTCACCTCATAATCAGTTTCATCAATAGTATGAATGCCTGCACCTTCATAAAGGATAATAAATTCATGATAGCCAGCATGCTTATGAGGTTTTGTGGGTTTAATCACCTCTTTCATACGACTTATCTTAAACACATGCTCTTTGTCTATCTTGTTTTTCTTATCAATTGCTTTCATACTATACGTGTAACGAACGAAAATAAATTTGATTGTGCAAAATTAAGTTGGATTGACATTGCGGAGTGGCACAAATCGGTCAGTTTTTGTCCTGTTATGTGCAACAATCGCTCTTTTTACCTAAAAACATGACAAAAATCCCCACATGTAGGTATTTGGATAATTAAAGAATTTTTTCATTTTTGCACCGTGATATTCAAGTATATAAAATACCAAAAGGTCTTTAATAGGCTGGCATTACTCCTTGTAATGATGTTTGCAATACAAATTGCAAGCAATGCTTTGTTCTATCACACCCACACAATTGATGGTAAAAGTTACAGTCACGCTCACCCTGGTTGTGACGGACACTCACACACTGCAGCAGACTTTACTTTCTATCAGCAATTGCAAACAATGTTATCAGAAGAAGCACCTAAGCTTTTATCTGATATAATGCCGTTATTTATTGACTCGATTGAGACTGAAGTTACTTTCTTCGTTGATGATCAATACTCTGGCATTAACTCCGGAAGAGCGCCTCCTGTAGCTTAACCTCCTCACAATTGACATATTACCGTGTTGATTTTCATTGATTAATGAAAACACGCACCTGTGTATCCTGTTGAAACACACAATCTAATTTATAACCTATAATCTTCAATAAAGATTAATTAATTTATTACAACATGAAGTTTAGTATTGCGAATGCATTATTATTATTCTGCTTATTATTTTCAACCACACTTTTTGCACAAACCCCTCCTCCAGAGCCTGTTTGTCAGTTAAATGGTGTTATTACTTCTGAAGGAAATCCTTTACCTTTTGCAACAGTGACCATTAGCAATACAACACTTGGTGTTGCATCTGATATGGAAGGAGCCTTTGAATTGGACTATATTCCAGAAGGCGAATTTATTGTTAAAGCCCAGGCCATGGGTTACAAGCCTATTGAAAAAACAGTAATTTTTAAAAACGACAAGCCGGTAAACCTGAATTTCGATTTGGAAGAGGATGTTTTGGGATTGGAACAAGTAGTTGTTACAGCCGACCGTAATGAACAAAAAAGAACCACAGCATCGGTCATTGTAAACACTCTTACTCCAAAGCTACTTGAAAACACACAATCTGTTTCTATTTCAGAAGGCTTAAACTACGTACCCGGATTACGTTTGGAAAATAACTGCCAGAACTGTGGTTTTACACAGGTACGTATGAATGGTATGGACGGTGCTCATTCGCAAATACTGATTAATAACCGGGCCATCTTCAGCAACCTTGCAGGTGTTTATGGATTAGAGTTAATTCCTGCCAGCATGATTGAGCGTATTGAAGTAGTGCGTGGTGGTGGTTCAGCCCTGTATGGCAGTAATGCCGTTGCAGGAACCATTAACCTGATTACCAAAGACCCGATGAACAACTCGTATGACATTACATCGCAATACGGTTCAGTAGGTGTTGGAAGCGATGGTGGTGCAGTTAACGACTATTCGTTAAATATGAATTCAACCATTGTTAGTGATGATAAAAAGACCGGTTTGGCTTTATTTGGATTTTACCGCGACAGAGATCCGTTTGATGCCAATGATGATGGTTTCTCTGAAGCATCGCAATTTGAGAACTTAACCTTTGGAGCTCGTTTATACCACCGAATCGACTACCGTAACAAAATAACATTAGACTTTATCCGCGTTAATGAAGAGCGTCGCGGTGGAAATGACTTTGACAAGCTAAACCACGAAGCAGATATCTCAGAGGCTGTTGATCACAAGATTACTACAACAGCGTTAACCTATGAGCGATTTATTGGAACAGGAAGCATGCTTTCAGTATACGGATCGGCACAAAATGTTGATCGCGCTTCTTACTATGGTGCCTTACAAAGTTTGGCAGATTATGGACAAACAGATGGTTTGACCTATAACATTGGTACGCAGTTTAAAACTGACTTTGGAAAAAGCAGTTTGGTAACGGGTATTGAGCTGGTACACGATGATATGCTGGATAAGAAACTTGGCTATCATGATTTAATCTTTGATGATGAAGGAAATGTTACCGGTTCAAACGGACATGTGGACAATACAACTATTACCGATCAGAACAAGAATGTGTATGGCGCATTTGCACAATACGATCACCGTTTTGGTCCTGTAAAAGCTTCTTTTGGGGCCCGCTTTGACCGATACGAAATTACTGACCTGGACCATAAAGGAGGTAACAATTCAGGAAACGTATTTTCTCCACGTGTTAATGTGTTATGGGATGTTATTCCTTCATTACAATGGCGTGTAAGCTACTCGCAAGGTTACAGGGCACCTCAGGTGTTTGACGAAGATTTACACATCGAAACTTCTGGTTCGCGTAAAGTTATTCACGAAAATGCCCCTGACTTAAAGCAGGAAACAAGCCACTCTTACATGACTTCATTTGACTATAACAAACGTTTTGGAGCGTGGAACTTAGGCTTATTGGTTGAAGGTTTTTACACTCATCTGGATGATGCTTTCGCACAGTCTCCTGAATTTAATGAAGAAACAGGTGTAACAAAGTATATAAGAAGCAACGCGGATGATGGTGCTGAGGTAAAAGGTGTGAACTTTGAATTGACTGCCTCTCCGGGAAGCAAGTTGTATCTGCGTGCCGGTTACACAGCCCAGTCAAGTGAATATGGTGAAGCTGTGGAGTTGGGCGAAAGTGCCTTCCTGCGTACGCCTGATGATTACGGTTTTTTCTCTGTTGACTATGGTGTAACAGACAAATTTACGTTAATTGCCAGTGGAACCTATACCGGCAAAATGAAAATTGGCTATTACGGTTCAGAGTACAAGATTGGTGAAACAGTACAGATTACAAATGCCGACGGTGATACCAGGTATGTTACATACAATGGTGAAGACATTGATATGGTTGATGGCGAAGAAGCAGGTGTACTTCGTAACACTCCAACTTTCTTTGATTTAGGCTTAAAAGCAGAGTATGATCTTAAAATTGCCGGCTTACCACTAAAAGCATTTGCCGGTGTTAAAAACATTTTTAACTCTTATCAGGATGACTTTGACTCAGGCGTTGACCGTGACCCGGCCTACATCTATGGCCCAACAAACCCACGTACCATTTACTGTGGTATTAAACTAAGTAATGTATTCGGACATTAATTATAAATTAGTCAATAAGGAAAAGCCCGGCAATTTCAATTTGTCGGGCTTTTTTTTGGCGGATTAATGCGGCATACCCCTTCGCCACCGCGTGAAACAACTTCTACTAAACACCCACACACTTAATTTAACAGTCTCCCCGTTGGTCATATAACCCTTCCCGTCGGTCACATAACTTTTCCCGTCGGTCACATACCCTTTCCCGTCGGTCACATACCTTTTCCCGTCGGTCACATAACTTTTCCCGTCGGTCTCATACCCTTTCCCGTCGGTCACATAACCTTTCCCGTCGGTCACATAACCTTTCCCGTCGGTCACATAACTTTTCCCGTCGGTCACATAACTTTTCCCGTCGGTCACATAACCTTTCCCGTCGGTCACATAACTTTTCCCGTCGGTCACATAAC
>JAKSBD010000306.1 GCA_022361295.1 Bacteroidales bacterium | reverse complement strand
AATGACACGAATAACACTATGAAAGCTGAAAACAATGCCAAAGACTTTGTGAACTTAGTAACTTAGTGGTTAATAAGCACAACGCCATACTTCATACAGTCAACCACAATGACACGATGAACACTATGAAAACTGAAAACGTCAATAAAGATTTTGTGAACTTAGTGACTTAGTGGTTAATATGCATAACACCATACTTCATACAGTCAACCACAATGACACGATGAACATTAAGAAAGACTGAAAACGTCAATAAAGGCTTTGTGAACTTTGTGACTTTGTGGCAATATGGCAAGCATGTTGAAATTTTACCTTTTAGAACTTATGCTTCAGCTTTTCGTCCATCAGTTCACGAGCCAGTTTCTGCTCACGCTTCAAGGCCGATTTACGGTGGGTTTCAAACTCCTCCTCCACTTCATCCAAACGATGTTTTGTTTCATTTGTAACGCTATTACTACGTTTAAACATGAGAAACAATACAACCGACAATACTATTAAACCAAAAACCAGTCCCCACATAGCTGTATTATAAACACCTTTGCCTATTTCGGCACCAAGAAATACCATACTATCCTTGCTTTTAGTAACACTTTCCAAATCATTTGTAAGCAAGTTTATTTTATCATCTTTACCCGCAACTGTGCTTTCCAGATCTGATATTTCTTTATAACGCGTTTTTAATTCCGTTTTATAAATATTAATACTATCAACGGAATTCTGCTTAAGCAGATTAAACGTAGCAATTTTAACTACCTTATACCTTTCGTATGTTTCAGACTTATCGTAAACATACTCAAATTGCTCATTTAAATTCAAGGAGTCAAAACGCGCCTTTAAATCATTTTGAGCAAATAAACTAATTGATTGACCAGCAATAATAATCGCAAATAGCAATGATTTAATTCTCATCTGAAAGTATTTAATGTTTGAGTGTTTTTTCAGCAAATGGACTAACCGCATCGATTATTGTATCCACTCCAGAGTTTTCACATAATCAAATATATTGAATAATCCCCAGAATCTTAAACCCACAGGGGTAAATTACCAATCGTGTGTTTAATAAATAATAATCACCTGTACATATAAAGCCTGTCCATAAAGCATTATGTTTGAGTCATAAACTTCAAATATCATATAAACGCAAAAAAGGGACTATTATTTCAAATAACAGCCCCTTTCAATATTTTATTGTAATACTTTACATTCTTTCAGGTACATCAATTCCCATCATCCACATACCATTCTTAATAACAGTACCTACAGCCTTACACAACAATAATCGCATTGAGCGTTTCGCTTCATCTTCTTCAACTGCAATAGGAGACTCATGGTAGAACTGGTTAAATTCCTTAGCCACGTCGTAAACAAAGTTAGCAATCAATGCCGGACTATAGACCTTTCCTGCCTCTGCAACAACAGCAGGGAAGTTTGATACCATACGCATCAACTGAATCTCCTTTTCCGTCATCTCTGTTTCCAACATTGCTTTGTCCGAAATTTCAATGCCATTATCTTTAGCCTTGCGATAAATAGACTGTATACGTGCATAAGTATATTGGATGAAAGGCCCTGTGTTTCCATTAAAATCAATTGATTCTTTAGGATCAAAGGTCATATTCTTACGAGGATCAACCTTAAGAATAAAATATTTCAAGGCTCCTAAAGCAATTGTCTGGTAGACTTTTTCCGCTTCCTCATCAGAATAACCTTCCAACTTACCAAGTTCTTTAGACATGTCTCGTGCGGTATTAATCATATCAGCCATTAAATCATCAGCATCCACAACAGTACCTTCGCGCGATTTCATTTTACCTTCAGGTAATTCAACCATCCCATAACTAAAGTGAACCAAATCCTTACCCCACTCAAGACCCAATCGATCTAATAAGATGGCTAGTACCTTAAAATGATAGTTCTGCTCGTTACCAACCACATAAACCATCTTATCAATATCATAATCGTCATAACGAAGCTTGGCTGTACCAATGTCCTGTGTCATATAAACGCTGGTACCATCGGTTCTTAGCAATAACTTTTCATCAAGACCATCTTTCTCTAAATCGGCCCAAACACTATTATCTTCACGACGGTAGAATACTTCTTTATTAAGACCATCCATCACCATGTCACGCCCTACTTTGTAGGTATCTGACTCGTAATAGATTTTATCGAAATCAACCCCCATTTGCTTATAGGTCACATCAAAACCGGCATATACCCATTTGTTCATCTGCTCCCACAATGCATAAACCTCAGGATCATGGGCTTCCCATTTCAAGAGCATCTCTCGTGCTTCTTTCATCAATGGAGAGTTAGCCTCAGCTTCATCTTTGGATTGACCACCGGCTATTAATTCAGCTTGCTCTTTTTTATATTCCTGATCAAACTTCACATAGAAATCACCTACTAAATGGTCACCTTTCTTTCCTGTTGACTCAGGTGTTTGTCCTTCACCCCATTTTTTCCAGGCCAACATTGATTTACAGATATGAATACCCCTGTCGTTAACAATATTGGTTTTAACCACCTTGTTACCATTTGCAGCAACAATACGTGATAAAGAATACCCCAACAGGTTATTTCGGATATGACCAAGGTGAAGAGGCTTGTTTGTGTTTGGTGAAGAATACTCAATCATTACCAAAGGCGAATTATCTTCAGCTTTAGTCAAGCCATGCTGATCGTTTTGAACATACTCATTTAGCAAACCCAGCCAGTAAGATGTAGACAACTGCAGATTCAAAAAACCTTTGATAACCTCAAATTCAGACACTTCAGGACAATCCTTTTTAATAAACTCTCCTAAATCATTTCCTGTTTCAACCGGATTCTTTCGTGACATTTTAAGAAGTGGGAATACAACAACGGTGTAATCGCCTTTCATATCTTTTCTGGTTAACTGGATCTGAACCGATTCTTCAGCAATCTCAGAAGCATACAGTTCTTTCACTGCATTTACAACTGAAGCTTTTATCTGACTTTCAATTATCATTTTTGTATCTTTAATATGGTCGATTTTTTACAAAACGCAAAGTTAATAAAGTTACGGTATATGACATGTAAGAATATTCAAAACATCTGCATAAATATAGACTTTAAAGAATTATAACATCATTTTTGTAATATTTCATATCAAACGACTTGTATACCTTTTATCAAAGAAATACTTTTGTCGTCATTTTTAAACTAATTAAGAAAGGAGACCTAACTTAATGCGTCTGACTCTATTAAATCAATATTATCTGATATCACTCCTGTTGTGTCCGGCTACTGCTTTGGCTTCGGAAGATAATACTATTGACTTAAATGAGATTCAATCTTTGTTTTACCAGATTATAGCATTGTTAGGGCTTTCCCTCCTGGTATACCTGTACATTAACTTCAGAAATAATAAAAAAAGAACATCACATTCATCAAGATATAGTGAGTCAGCCACAAAAGAAAACAACATTACTGATATACTGAAGCAGGTAGTAAATTTAATGCCAAATGCCGCCTGCATAGCCAATGAAAATCAGAAGGTAGTATTTGCCAATACTTTATACGATCAACTATGTATTAAAAAGGATAAGAGTTGGGATAAACAACTGGAGATTGATACAACAAGTCTTAACTTAAGTAGCACAGGTGAAGTTATTGCCACAAACTCGAATGGTAAAACACTCAAGATCAACATTAAGCCACTCAACATTACAGAAATAAGTTTTCCTCTGTATTGTATTACTGTTGAAGAACTCACAGAACAACAGCATTATAAAAGCAATATAGAGAAGAGGAAGGCTAATTTAAAGAGAACCATCTCAAATGCTAACTTCCCAATATCTGTTATCGACAGTGAGTTAAAGATCTTTGAATCTAACCTGCATTTCTGCGACATTCTGAAAACCAGCTGTGATGAATTATACAACTATTCCATCATAGAAGTTTTTCCGGAAGATGAACGTGATCTGATATTACAGTTTTTCACGACTAAAGACGAATCACTTCTTGAAAATAATTCCTTTCATATAACCACGAGCGATAAACAACTTATCCCCGTTGAACTCAATATCATTCATTTTGATCTCGAAGGCGAAAGTGCTACCATTTGTTTCTTCAAAGACATATCTGTTCGGTTGCATATGGAAAAGGAAATGCGCAAAGCCAAACGAAGAGCAGAAGAATCTGACCGCCTGAAGTCATCCTTTTTGGCTAATATGTCTCATGAAGTTCGCACACCGCTTAACAGCATCATGGGCTTTACTGAATTAATGAGCGATGAACAGCTCAGTGCGGATGAGCGAAAAGAGTTTCATAATATTGTTAAAGCCAGTTCCAGCGAACTTCTGAATCTGTTGAATGATATCATGGAATTTTCCAAGATAGAATCCGGACTTATCAAGCTCAACAACACCCTTATTAACCCGCATGATATTATACAGGAAATAAGTGAGTATGCCTCTGCTCAACTGATCAATAACACGCAATTACAGTTTGTAATTAATGAACCTATCGGTCTTGATAAATTTCCGGAACTAAGCTCAGACAAGGATCGAATTAAACAGGTATTACGTCATTTGATTGATAACGCCATTAAGTTTACTTATAATGGGACCATCACATTATCTTATCAATACCGACTGGATAATTCAATAGAGTTTATAGTGGCAGATACTGGTATTGGCATTCCTCAACACAAAATCCCAAATATCTTTCATAAATTCAGACAAGCCAATGATGATAATTCGCGGGATTTTGGAGGTGCCGGATTGGGTTTGAG
The DNA here is from genome assembly GCA_022361295.1 of Bacteroidales bacterium. GTDB lineage: Bacteria > Bacteroidota > Bacteroidia > Bacteroidales > Marinilabiliaceae > Carboxylicivirga. The sequence goes on along the minus strand of JAKSBD010000306.1, from coordinate 1,693 downwards.
TATTTGCAAACACCTGGCCAATGTACTCGGGGGGTTCCTATGGGTTTCGTCGGTTGAAAACCATGGTTCAGAATTTCATTTTATATTACCTGCCAATAATAACACTACGCAAAATTACCGATATAACAACTCAATTGTTTTTTATTCAAAAACGCCTAAAGAAGCTCCTGTTAAAATAGAAGAGACCAATAACTTATTATTATTTTCATTCTCTGCGCTACTTAACATTCCAATGGCGCACAATGTATCCGTTATCATACTTGATTCCCCGTTAAAAGATGAAGAACTGGCATTATTAATGGCAATTCCTCAAGTTCAGTCTTCGACAATTATCTTATATGGCAGTAAACAATCGGAAGTCATATACAGTCCGATATCAAAAGACATTAATTTAACTTTAAACTCGGGGAGTAAATTGCGTAAGTATATCCTCAAAAGTATTGAAATGAAGCTGGTCGATTAATTGAGACTGGTTTTTTTGACATACTCCAGGTCAAACTCAATTGTTATATGATACTCTCCAGGAACCACATGTCCCATGTTTGTAGCAGGTATAAATCGCCAGTCTCCAGGCATTGTTTTAACACAATCAATTACAGCCCTGTCAAGAACCGGATGTAACTTCTGGTAAATATAGAACCCAAATACTTTGCCTTCTTTATTAATTTTTAATGCCAGAACAACCTCGCCTTCCACATCATTATCAATTGCCTTAGCCGGGTAACTAAGGTTGTTAACCAGAAATAAATACGGAATCAGTGGGCTTCCCATAAATAAACATGGAGACTTCCTCTTTAAATCATGACGGTCAATTCCGCTTACCATTAATAATTCATTATTGTCGAAATCAAACTCGTAATCAAGAATACTGTCAAGATTATAAAAACGCCATTTACCTACACGTTTGTTATCTGAATATTGCCCTTGCTCAATGACTTTTCCTTTGTAATAAGTGGTACTTTTCCCATCTCTTACATTCTTGTCAAGCTCACTAACCCAAAACACTTCTTTAAACAGACCATTCTTTTTAGTTAGCAATACCCTATTTTGACCTTCCAGATTATTGGCAGCCAATAATATCACAACAATATAAATGGTAATTTTTGAAATTCCTGACTTCACTGGTTTACTTTTGTTAAATGATGAAGATACAATATTTTATACTTCCACAGCTGATAATTACTTTCAATATTACAGGACGAACCCGAATGACAAGTCTGACCTTATATTAAAAGCTACAATTTATAATTAATAAGACTCTTTAAGCCACCTATATATGAGTGTAAGAAAAACACGTTACATTGGCAGTACATGGCTTTAACGTGCTGCAAAATTGTATTGGTCGAATTCAGGAGGACAAACTGCACCAAATTAAGTTTCTAATATACTAATACGTAATGGAAATGCCATTGGCAATACAACCAGATAAATTAATGCCTGAAATTAAACTCATTACTATTTTTGCATAAATATACAGAAACAATACACTATATTCGTCTTGGCTTTTGACTGGAATTTCCTTCTGGCAAGGACTATTCCATCACAGCAGCCTTTAGGTCGATTTCGGCCAAAAGCCATTTTTTAGTTTTTACTCTTTTTAGTCCTTTTATTTCCAACTTATTACAAAAGTTGGTAGATAATTTTCAGAATCTAATTAATTATACCTCAATATTTATCATTTTTTGATAATTTT
>JAKSBD010000632.1 GCA_022361295.1 Bacteroidales bacterium | reverse complement strand
AGCGAGGAGCTATGCATGTAAAAGAGAAGTTCTCAATTGATAAAATGGTTGAGAGTCTGGAAAGTCATCTTTTACAACAAATTTCAAAATAAGTCTTAATCGGCAAATTCTACATTTCATTCACAAATTTCAGTGAGGTTAAGTTTCAACTCATTATTTTTGCACCGCCGATTCTTTGATGTAAATATTCCAATGACATTCAATGAATGATATTATTGGTGTTAAAATACGTAGCTAATGATTAAACCATTTTTATATAAGTTTCTTCGTACGTTCTTATTCTGGTTATTGTTTTTTGCCATACACCGCCTGGTGTTTATGTTGGTTAATTTTCAATACTCAAATGAAAGCCCACTTGGACAGCTTTTATGGTCGTTTATAATAGGTATTCGTTTAGATAGTTCGTTTACCGGATATATTATGGTAATAAGCGGTATTAGTCTTTTACCGGTTGTATTAATTAAACGTCGACTTCAATTTTGCTGGTTCAATGGTATTAATAAGGTGTTAATTGTATTGTTATCTGGTTTTTTATTGGGAGATGTTGCTCTTTATTCTTTTTGGGGTAAACACATGGATAGTGAAGCCATTGGTTTTCTTAAGACACCAGATATTGTTATGGCCTCCTTACATTGGTACCAGTTAATCCTGTTTATTGTGGTATTAGCAGTGCTATCATTTCTTCTGATTAAGCTCTACAAAGTTGTTAGCAGTGTTAATCTGAATATTAACGAGCCTCAGGGCTGGAAATATACACTTTCGTCAGCCGGTATCGTATTGCTCGTAACGGGTTGTATGATTGGGCCAATCAGGGGGAGTGTGGGAGTAGCACCCATTAATACGGGAGTAGCCTACTTTTCATCGCATCGTTATGCCAACCATTGTGCCATCAATCCACTATGGAACCTGGCATATGACATGAAAAAGATGGATAAGACCAAGGTGCGCTATAAGTACATGGATGACGAACAGGCCAACACTATTTTTAATGAATTAACTCAACATTCGGGGCAGTACCAGTCTGTTTTAAACACAGAGCGTCCTAATGTAGTTGTTATTCTTCTCGAGAGCTTTGCGGCACATATTATCGAAGATCTTGGTGGCAAGGCGGTAACGCCTAATATTGACCACTTGATGTCAGAGAGTATTTTATTTAGCAACATCAGGGCAGCTGCCAATCGCTCCGACAAAGGTTTAGTAGCGACAATGGCCGGTTATCAGGTAATGCCTTCTTACTCGATTATTCGTTTTCCTGAAAAAACCAATTCATTGCCATTTTTGCCCCGGAAGCTGAAAGAGAATGGATATCATGATTTGACTTATATGTATGGAGGCGATATTAAATTTAAAAACATGAACTCCTTCGTAAAGCAAGCCGGATTTGAAAAAGTCATATCTATCGATGATTTTGATTCCGATTTACAGGGCGAGAAGTGGGGCGTACACGACGAATATACCTTCCGTCGTTTGGTGCGTGAAATGAAGGCTTCACAGGAACCTTATTTTAAGTTCTTTTTTACCCTGAGCAGCCATGAGCCTTTTGATGTGCCAATGGAACGTATTCATGAAAATGACTATTATAACTCAGTTGCCTATACCGATAAATGTATTGGCGAATTTATTACAGCTGCTAAAGAGCAAAACCTTTGGGATAATACCTTGTTTGTTTTTATAGCTGACCATGCTGTACCAGGACCCGATTTGGTGCCGCTGGACAATATTAATTACGCACGTATTCCAATGTTTTGGACGGGAGGCGCTTTAAGTGTAAAGGATACTGTAATCAGTAGTTATGGATCACAAACAGATTTAAGCAGGACTTTATTGAGTCAGTTAAATATTAAAGCAGATGAATTTAAGTTTAGTAAAAACATACTGGATGAAGGTGTTGATAAGTTTGCATTTAATATTTTAGCGCCTGGAGGAATTTCATTTTCCGACAGTAGCAGTTTTCAGTTTTATGATACTAAAATCAACCGTTTTATTAATGTCACCGGACAGCGAACGGCTACAGATAGTTTAAGAGCAAAGGCTTATTTACAAGTAGTTTATAATGACCATCAAAGTCGATAATAGCGACAGAATGAGAAAAAATGGTATACGATGCAAATAACAGATAATTTGAAGAGAGAAGATTTTGAAATAATGGCACCGGTGGGCTCATACGAGTCATTACGCGCTGCTATCCAGGGAGGGGCTAATTCTGTTTATTTTGGTATTGAGCAGTTGAACATGCGTTCGCGCTCATCCAATAATTTTTCTAACGATGACTTAAGGGAACTTGTCAAGATTGCCAAAGAACATGGTATCAAGACTTACCTTACGGTTAATGTGGTCATCTTTAATGAAGAGCTGGATACCATGCGCGAGATAATTGATGTGGCTAAAGAAGTAGGTGTTACTGCTGTTATTGCTTCAGATCAGGCTGCTATTAATTATGCGCACAATAAAGGTGTTGAGGTGCATATCTCAACACAGGTTAATATCTCAAATGTTGAAACACTGAAGTTTTACAGCAACTTTGCCGATGTGGTAGTGTTGGCCCGTGAACTCAATATGAACCAGGTGAAAGCCATTCACCAGGCGATCATTGAAGAGGATATAAGGGGACCAAAAGGAGAGCTGATTCAGATTGAAATGTTCGCACATGGAGCCTTATGTATGGCAACTTCGGGTAAATGCTATATCAGCCTGCACCAGTTGAATGCCTCGGCTAACCGTGGCGGTTGCCTGCAGCCTTGTCGTCGGGGTTATACAGTAACTGAAAAAGAATCAGGCAATCAAATGGATTTGGAGAATGATTATATCATGTCGCCCAAAGACCTGAAAACAATTCATTTCCTTAATAAGATGATGGATGCCGGTGTTCGAGTCTTTAAGATTGAAGGACGAGCACGTTCAGCAGAGTATGTAAAAACAGTCTGTGAGTGTTATAATGAGGCTATTGAAGCTGTACTTAATGACACCTACAACGAAGAAAAGATAAAAGATTGGGATACGCGTTTATCTGAAGTATTCAACCGAGGCTTCTGGGATGGCTATTATTTAGGTCAGAAGTTGGGAGAATGGAGTCATAATTATGGTTCACGTGCTACCAAAAAGAAGATATATATTGGCAAAGGGATGAACTACTTTCCAAAGCTTAAAGTGGCTGAATTTCTGATGGAGACGCAATCTCTTGAAGCGGGCGATGAGATATTGATTACAGGCCCCACAACCGGTGTAGTACAAATGACAGTGCCGGAAATGAGGGTGGATCTGAAACCTGTTGAAAAAACGGTTAAAGGTGAACGCTTCAGCATTGTTGTGGATAAGAAAATTCGTCGCTCTGATAAGCTTTATAAAATTGTCAACGCTAAAGAGGACGATTTACAGAAATAGTTGCGCAGGAATGTAATCACATCAATGGGTGATCTTCATTATTCCGGGGTTGAGAAAAAGAAAGAATTATCAATTGGCAGTTTAAAAGCAATTTCCCCCCAAGCTAATACAGGATTATAGGAAAAGGCAGTAAAAATAGATATATGGAAGCTCAAGGCAATCTGTTAAAAATGAAAAGTAACTTCACCGACAGTGCAGTGGAGTATCAATTACGATTAGGTGACGAATTGGTGGATTTAAACCAGTTTATTGGCCAGACAATTGAATTGCAATATCAGAACCAGATTAACTGTATTGCCTGTGGTAAGCGCACATCAAAGTCTTTTGCTCAGGGCTTTTGTTACAATTGTTTTCAAACAGCGCCTCAAGCCGAAGAGTGTGTTTTGAAGCCAGAGACCTGCCGGGCGCATCTGGGCGAAGCACGTGATATGGAGTTTGCACAGTCACACTGTCTGATTCCTCATTATATCTATTTAGCAGTGTCATCGGGCATAAAGGTCGGAATTACACGCAATACACAAATCCCAACGCGTTGGATTGATCAGGGAGCTTCTAAAGCCGTTATTATTGCGGAAGTGCCTAACCGACATATTGCGGGTGTGATGGAAGTGTTTCTGAAAGATTACTTTGCTGATAAAACCAATTGGCGAAGTATGTTAAAAAACGAGGAGGCAACAGATATTGATATTGAAGCGGAAAGACAAAAGGCTATTGACCTTCTGCCAACGGAACTAAAACAATATGCCAGAGCAGATGAATCTGTTTGGGAGCTTAATTATCCGGTTGAAGCTTTCCCCTTAAAGCCTAAATCCCTCACCTTTGATAAGGAAGCTACCATTAGCGGAACATTAAAAGGCATTAAAGGGCAATACCTCTTACTGGATAATGATCGTGTATTAAATATTCGCAAGCACAATGGATACCTTGTAAGAATCAGTTCAATGTAATAAACTGAGGTTGGAATTTAATGTCGAACTCAGGTTAACACTCAGGTTCTCGGTTATTGCAAGACCAGTTCATCAATAAAAAACCAGGATGGATTGCCGCTGCCGCTATGCGACTCTGGTAATAAACCGCCATTAAAAACCGAAATTTTTACATAGCGTGCCGAAGCCTTAAGTGGTAAGTGATAGAGTAATCGCTCGTTGTTGGTCTCATCAAAAGTGGGTTGGATAACCTTTGTAGCTATGCTTTTATAATCAACTCCATCATTAGATGTTTTTACCTCTATTTTTGATGGTGACACAATCCATTTGGCCGGCTGCGATAAGGCAGATATATATAATTCACTGATAGCCGTTTTCTTCTTAAAATCAAATAAAAAGTCATTATCTGTGCCGTTAAAGCCGCACCAGCTGCCATCGCTTAATTCATTGTCATTTCCTTTGTTGCTGTCAAAAAGAGCTTCATAAGCTTTAGAATAATACTTTTCGTCCGCTTCAGGGATAACTTCTAATAAGCATGCTTTAGTCTTTCTCTTCTTAATAACCGTATTGGAAACAGTGGCAGAAGGATACATATTTCTGGCAAATGATCGGGCTTTAATGGTCTGGCTTTCTTTAATAACAAGGGGCTTTTTATATTTTACAGATGATGAATCAGGTTGTTCTCCGTTTAGCGTAAAGTATATATCTGATTTAGCTCCCTGCGGTTTGATCTCAACAAGAACAGAATCGGCAAAACACCATTGTGCAGGATTGATTATGGGAACCTGGGCACTTTGTATTAGTTCTTTACGGGGCCCCTCCTCACTTCTTCGGTTAAGCCTGAACACAAACTCAGCCATTATTGGATAATGATCAGAGATAAATACATCATCTTTAATGATCTGGTATGTCGAAAAGGTTCTGACATCTAAGAAACCATTGGTAAAGATATGATCAATAATTATATCCGGTGTTTCATGGTTAAACCCATTAAAAGTCTGAAAGTTCACACCTTTTTTTTCTATGGGCAAATAGCGTGTATCCCAAAGTTGAAGGTAACCTGACCAGTTTTCGGTCAGGGTTGCATACATTCGTTCTGAGGGCTGAGCATTAAAATCTCCCATTAAAATTACAGGCGCTCTACCGGCAATGGTTTTTATTTTATTGAGCAATAGAATGGCACTTTCGTTACGGGCAAAAGCACTCACATGACTAAAGTGTGTGTTAAACACATAAAAGATGTATCCATTGTTTTTGTCTTTAAGCTGTAGCCAGGTAACTATACGTGGTAACACGGCACCCCAGCTTTTACTTCCGGCTATTTCGGGCGTTTCCGAAAGCCAGAAGTGTGATGAAGCTAATAACTCAAACTTATCTTTTGAATAAAATATGGGCACAAACTCACCACTTTCATGACCATCATCACGACCAACTCCTATGTATTCATAATCAGTCAAATGATCTTTAAGTTGATCGAGCTGATTTTTGAGTACCTCCTGGAAACCAATAATGTCTGGTTGCTTTTCATCCAGAAAATCATAGACAAGACCCTTACGATTACTCCAGGCATTGATGCCATCCTGAGGATTGTCGTAGCGAATGTTAAAGCTCATCACTTTAACACTTTTATCTTCATTAGTGCAGAAATAAAGTAAGGAGCCAATAATGACAACGCAAAACAACAGGAGGCTTCTGATGGTCATGATTAATGCTAATTATTAGGGCTTGTGCCCAGTTTGTACTTAATGTGTCCTAATTCAATCAGATCTTTGTGACTAATAAAATAACGATTATATGGTCGTCCGTTTATTTCAATGGATTTAATATAAATAGCATCGTCAGATTTGTGTTTCGCTTCAATGACGATCTTCTCTTTATCATAGATGCTCTTATCAAGATGAATGGTGACTTTGTCAAATACAGGGCTTGAAAGCGTATAATTCATATCTCCTGGGCAAACAGGGTAGATACCCATCATACTATATATCAGCCAGGCTGAGAGTGTACCGGTATCATCATTACCAGGCAAGCCAGCCGGTGAGTTTGAATAATAGCGACGAATACAATCGTGCACCTGCCTTTGTGTGCGCCACTCCGAACCACTGGCGTAGTTAAACAAATACGGATACCCCATGTCGGGTTCGTTACTCATGTCGAATAAACTATCCTTAAAGCACTTGTGAAGCTGCTGAACAAACTTGTTTTTACCGCCCATTGAGCGCATCAACCCTTTAATGTCATGGGGCACAGCAAATGAATATTGCCATGATGTACCCTCATGAAAACCGTGCACAGGTTGAAAATTCTCGCCTTGTACCGGATCAAATCCTTCCATAAACTTACCGTCTTCAGTAACAGGTCTTAATAAATTGTATTTTTTATCAAAATACTTACGGTAGCCCAGTGAGCGCTGATAAGCTTTTTTATAGGTCGATTTGTCACCCATCTCATTGGCCATAAGTGCCAGATTATAATCGGCCACATACAATTCAAGAGCCTGTGAAACTGAATTGTCATAATCTTTCAGGAACGGAATATAATGCTCTTTCAGATAGAACTCATTATCATGACGAAGTAAGTTATCCTCAATAGTGTTGGCATGCTTCAACATGGCTTCATAAGCTGTTTCAACATCAAAATCAGTCAAACCGCGACGATAAGTATCGGTAAGAACAATAAGTGCAGGATCGCCTTCCATAACGTTCGATTCACGTCCATATATTTCCCATTTGGGCAGCCAGCCGCTTTCTTTATACATATCCACCATACTGCGCACCATGTTTAGCTGTTTCTGCGGATATAATAATGACATCAAAGGATGTACGGTTCGATAGGTATCCCAGAGTGAGAAAACGGTGTATCGTTCCTCATCATCAACATTCAGTATTGCATCACTTTCCATGGCCGGGTATTGCCCATTCACATCCTGAAGGATATTGGGGTGCAGCAACACATGGTAAAGTGCTGTGTAAAACATTACCTTATCATCACGCGAACCACCTTCAACTTCAACAACTTTTAGTTCGTTGTTCCAGTTGTCAAAGGCGTTTTGCTTTATCTGCTCAAACGATAGGTTGGTTTGTTCTGCATCCAGATTCTCGCGTGCATTTTCAATACTCACATAACTAACACCAACCTGAACCTCAACCTGTTCATCTTTACCGGCATCAAATGTAAAGTATGCACCTATCTTTTCACCAGACAGTTCCTTATTATATTTAGTGTATAGTTTATATGTACCGCTTGTTGGGCTCCAGTTGTGTCGGGCTTCAGGCAGTTTATTATGGAATTTCCAGTAACCGCTTTGCATATTGTCGCGCTTTATACGAACTACGAAGTAAACCGGTATTACGGCCTGAGGATTATAACAGAAGGTGCCCATCATTTTGTAGCCTTCAATCTCATTTTCAGATACACGTTTAATGTGCGCACCAGACTCGTTGGTTAAGCCATGACCCAGATCAAGCAAAATATTTGCTTTGCCTTCAGGAAAGGTAAAACGACTGATACCCGAACGTGTGGTGGCAGTTACTTCTGCTTTAATATTGTAACGGTTTAGTTTGGAGGTGTAATAACCAGGTATGGCTTTTTCATTCGATAAGGTGGTACCATATTCATCCACATTCACATTTAATTCACCTGTGGTTGGCATTACAATAATACTTCCTAAATCGGGGCATCCAACACCGCTTAGGTTCACATGTGTAAAACCGGTCATCCATTCGTTGTTATAAACATAGGGATTACTGCACCAGCTATCTGTATTGGAGTATTCGTTACCCTTGTGTGGCGTAACATTAAACGGAACAACCGATACCATTCCATGGGGCACAACTGCTCCCGGATAGGTGGCACCGTAATTGGTAGTTCCAATAAAAGGATTAACAAATGTGGCGGGTTCCTGAGCAACAGTTATAAACTGAATCAGTATACCAATTGTAAGGAATGCAAAATTCTTCATATCATAGCTTTGGATGCAAATTAAAGGTATAATCTTATTTACTCAAAAGCACCTGTTTTTAGATGGATAGAGTTAATGATTTGATTACTAGCTTAATATTGTAGATGAGTGAATGTGGTGCAGAATATGTTTACCCTGAGATTGTACATAAATACGACAAAAATATAAGGGTATGGGAATTGACGGCTCTGTGCTTGTGCACGCTCTTACAGACTGGTGTTGGCATAGATTTTAAAAAGCTGATTTAAATTTCACATCTCCGGCTAATACTATTGCCTTTTCTCATTGTTTGTATCTCTTGCTTTTATGATCTTCGTATATTGTTCTAAATTCTAAACCTTATGAAGAAGTTATATTTGTTTTTAATCTTACCATTGCTAATGGTTTCGTGTTACAATACTACCGGCACTAAAGAAATCAATACATCACAACCTATCCGGGTTGGAATTTTTGATACCAACGGCGATAGTCCGGGATGTATTGTCGATGCATATGAAGCGATTCGGATTGATTCGATGATGATACCCGAAGTGATTGGTGCTGCCACTATTATGTCTGATGAGGTATTTAATTACGACGTATTACTATTCCCCGGTGGTTCAGGAAAAGCTCAGACAATAAAGTTGGGCCAGCTGGGAATGCAACGTGTACAGCAGCTGGTGACCGAACACGGTATGGGCGTGCTTGGCATTTGTGCCGGTTCGTATGTCTTATCTCAAACAGAAGGTTACCCTTCGCTTGATTTAAGTGGCTTTGAAGCAATAGATATTGAACACGATCATCGTGGGCATGGATTGGTTAAGTTTTCCTTAACAGAAGAGGGTAAGGTGCTTTTCCCCGAATTGAATGAGAAGGACATCTGGTATTCGAAATACTATGAAGGTCCAGTTTTAACAGAACCCCAAAATCCTTTGTTTAAAGGAAAATCCTTATCAACCATGTTAAGTGACGTACACACGGTTGAAGGTACACCTGCCGATATGACCAATAATCGCCCGTTTATTACCGCAACAGAAGCGGGAAAAGGAAAGGTGGTAACCTTTGTCGGGCATCCTGAGAATACTCCGGGAATGCGATGGATGATACCACGTATGGCTCGATGGGCGATCAATAAAGAATTGATAACTTATCCGGCTAATGTGGTAAGGCCGCATATTTACAAGGAGGAGCTATTGTATACCAGTGAACAATTACAAAAGCAGGATAAGTATTTTGAGATGCTGTGGGGAACTGAGCAGGAAAAAACAGAGGCCATTAATAGTTTAGTTGCTCAGTCATCGTGGTCGGCTAAGAAGAAGATAATTGGCTTATTGCGTGATGAGTCACCAAAAGTGAGGTTAACAGCAGCTAAAGCAATAGTGGAACTGGAGCGAACAGATGCATTAAAAGATCTGAAAGTAGCGGCAGAAACCGAATCAGACGCTTCCCTAAAGAAGAAACTGAATGAATACCTGAAACAGTTGAATAACATCTCTGGGAATAATTAATCCATAAGTGCTAATCAGGTTATTACATGTTTATGTAGCTTTGTGGCAATTCCTGAAATGCTTAAGATTATGCAAGCCAAAAGGTCAGTCATATATGCATTAATGCTACTGCAAATAACATTGCTGTTGGTTTCATGTGCCGGTAAGCGAAAACTGACCAATGACGTTTACCTTAATGGTTTTGATGATAGCCTTGCCTTTACTCATATAGAGGCTGCTGCCGATTCAGGACAAATGAAGATTTACCTGGTTCGTCATGCTAAACCCGATGTGAAGAAAAAGAAAGTATGCACTTCAGTTATGGCCCAGGCATATGTTGATGCCTATGCCAAAGCGCCTATTATTCCGTTTGACAGCTCACTGGTCAGTTACGATTTACCATATGACCAAACTATTTATTGCTCAAGTTTAAGACGTGCTCACGAAACAGCACAGGCGATCTTTGGCAATGAATTTAATTTGCTTGTTGATTCGCAATTCAGAGAGTTTGAAACACGTATTATAGCACAGCAAAATACATTTTCTTTGCCGCTTATAGTTTGGCAATCGCTAAGCCGGGCAGCCTGGGTTATTGGTTTAAACAACAGCAATATTGAAAGCTATAAGGAAGCTAAGGCCCGTGCGCAGCAAGTGGCCGTTCGACTGGCACTTCAGGCCGAAGAGCAGCAAACGGTTGTATTGGTAGCTCATGGTATGCTCAACAGGGCTGTTGCCGCGCAACTAAAAAAGAACGGTTGGCAAATCAGGCAGCAGCAGGGGCATATCAATATCGGGGCAACCGTTTTGGTAAAAGAATAGAAAGCTTTTAATTAAGAAACAATTAACTGTTCATTAATGAATATGACTACTGGTAATTACATATACACTTTTAAGTACGACACGCATAATGAACAGTTGTGTAAGCTGGAATCGCGACAGCTGTTTGGTCACGAAGAAATGAATAAACGGCTGTTTTCAGATAAAAAGATTGATCCTTCAATCAGCCCTTTTATTAAAAACCGTTTTGAGATTATTTCATCGTCCGGAGAGTATTGTGACTTACTGAAAATAATTAAAGACAAAAATATTTGTGTTGATGGCTTTAAAGCTGAATACATAGTATTGGAAGGTGATACCACCGGATATGCCGACAGGCTGGATAAGCTGAAAGATGTAGGCTACTGTATTGAGGGCGATCCCGACTATGATAATCCAACCATCATCTATTCAGTCTGCTTTTTTCAGGATACCTGGTACTTTGGAATACTTGAAAAGCACGATACCAGCTGGTTTAAACACAAAAATAAACCCTTTTCGTTTAGCAGTGCCATTAACATGGATATTGCAAAAGCACTGGTAAGTATTGTATCAAAAGGTAATAGTAATCAGCGCTTGCTTGATGCTGGTTGTGGAGTTGGCACGGTGATGCTGGAAGCGTGTATTTCCGGCTTTGATATCGAAGGGTGTGATATTCACTGGAAGGCCTGTGTGTCAACCCGCAAAAACCTGGCACATTATAACTATTCTGCTAATGTGTATCGTACCGATTTAAAAGATCACAGCACAAACTATGATGCTGCGATAATTGATTTACCCTATAACCTGTTTAGTCATTCAGATGACGACAATGCTCTGTATATTATCGAATCGGCAGCAAAAATAGCGAAGCGTCTGGTAGTTGTTTCCACTTCCGATATTAAGGAGTTGATACAAAAGTCAGGATTAAAGCTGGATGATTATTGCACGGTAGATAAGAAAGGGAAAAAATTCTCCAGGAATATATGGGTCTGTGAAAAGAATTAAGCTGAACATTTCTAACATAACTAAGCATGCGGATACATTTTATTATACACGAAGCCTTTGAAGGACCCGGAGCCGTTAGGCACTGGGCAGAAAAGCATCAATATACCTGTACATATACGCATTTGTTTGCAGGTGATAAATTACCTGTTCATTGCCATGATTTTGATATGCTGGTTATAATGGGCGGTCCGCAATCGCCTGATATGAGCCAGGAAGAGTGTCCCTACTTTAACAGTGAGGCGGAGCAGCAGTTCATCAGGCTGGCTGTTGATAGTGAGAAAACAGTACTGGGGATTTGCCTTGGCGCGCAGATGATAAGTAATGCAATGGGAGGACGGACAACGGCCAGTCCCAATAAGGAAATAGGTTTATACCCTGTAACATTAACCGAGGCCGGGAAAAAGGATGCCCTGTTTGCCGATTTTCCTGAGGTCTTCGATTGTGGGCATTGGCATGGTGATATGCCCGGCTTAACAGATGCTGCTGTTGTTATTGCCCAAAGTGAAGCTTGTCCGCGTCAGATTATTCGCTTTGCCCCCAAAGTATATGCGTTTCAATGCCACTTTGAGTTTACCCCTGATGATATTGAAGCCATGATTACTAACTGTGCTGACGAACTGGAGTCTGAAAAAGAAAAACCATTTGTGCAGTCGGCCGCTCAATTACGTGCCAATGATTATAGCAATACCAATGACTCGCTATATAAGATTTTGGATGGTCTTGTGGAATTGTAAAGTAGCATTGAAATTACATGCAGTCAAAGCCTTATGCTTCAAAGCTTGGCGTGTTGCCTTTTAGTGTTCGGAATGAATATCATCAAATTCGAAGCGATTAGGGGCGATAGCCCTGTAATCTTCGTAGCAGTGAAAAAGCACATAAAAAATAATAGGGGCGATAGCCCTGACATCTTAGATTATATAGAATAATTAGATGTCAGGGCTGACGCCCCTCCAATTTTCATCTTGCAATATTTACTACGAAGAACACAGGGCTAACGCCCCTATAAACTCATAATTTGAGCGGCTGCTGTGCGAGGATGCACACCAGCTTATCGATGATATAAGATCTTTACGAACACCAAAGGGCGATGCCCCTTGTTTTCATGTCTAAGGCTTTGATT
>JAKSBD010000323.1 GCA_022361295.1 Bacteroidales bacterium | reverse complement strand
TTTTCTATGAGTAAGTTTATAAAGATCACATTTTACAATCTTAAAGAATTGTTTTTGTGGGGATTGTTCAATAGACGGTAAATGGGTGCTTAATCATTGAGGAATAAATAATTTTATTATTTTCGTTGCCCATTTTTTTAACAAAGCACTTTGTGTATTTCATCGTGCACCAATACCCTTTTTTATGGATACAATCTATTTTGAGCTACCTTTAATTGAATGGATAGGTTATTTAGCCTCTACCGTTGTTTTAATATCGTTAAGCCTTTCTTCCATCGTTAAATTGCGTATTTTCAATCTTATTGGAGCCGCCATATTCTCCTTTTATGGCTTTTATATTGATGCCCTACCTGTTGGTATTATGAACCTGGTTATTTGTTTCTTTAACGTGTATTATTTACGCTCTTTATTGTTTAAAAAGGAAGTTTTCGAAGGCATATGGTCAGACCGGCCGGATGAATATTTGCGACTTTTTCTAAACTACCATATGAAAGATATACAGCGCTTTTTTCCTGATTTTACCGCAGAACAGGCTGAAACAGCGCAAACGCTGATGGCAGTGCGCGATATGAATGTGGCCGGAGTCATGTTATTATCTGATAGAGGTAATGGTACAGCCGAAGTTGTACTGGACTATGTCACACCTCAATACCGCGATTATAAAACCGGTAAATACCTGTTAAAGAAATTCAGACAAATGATGCTTGAGAAGGGATTGAAGCAACTAAAAGCTAAGTCGCGTAACGATATGCACATTAAGTATTTGCAAAAAGTTGGCTTCGTAAAGAATGGGGAGGAGTTTGTGTTTGGATGTTAGGATGTGAGATGTTTGGATGTGGGGAGGTAAGATGTTAATCTGTCGAACAGATGAATTGAATTTGCAAAATTCAGATCTGTTAAAAAAAGCATGTTCCGCTGCAAGATGTAAATCAATGCTCCACTGGGGGAGCTGGCCGAAGGACTGAAGGGGAGCGCTCTGTTCAACATCCGATAGTTATATGTGGTTTTGTTATTGATCAGACTGTTAGATACTTGGATCATTAGATCAATATGCAGGTAGATAAACTACTGAATTGAACATTCAACTCTTGAACTTTTAAACTCATCAACAATTAACAAATCAACGATTCGACAGTTAATCAATTCGACGATTAATCAGTTCCTCAATTCCTCAACTATTAAACTCATCAAAGCAATAGCTCTTGTGATCAACATGTAAGCAGTTCGACAGTAAAAACCTACTCTATAAAATCCCTTAGCTCACGCTTACAGGCACGTTGGTTGCGGGGTTTAATGGGCAGAGACTCTTGTTTTTTCAGTCTTTTGTATAAGTCGTGACACATCACAATCCCCTTTTCCAACAGTGTTTTTTTCTCTTTACGCGTAAGGGATGATAGGCAGGTAATAGGGTGGAGGTTTTCCAACTCAATCCAGTCCTTTAAATTGCCTTTTTCGGGGTAATCCCAGCCCAGGAGTGTCAGGCCATAATCGCGGCCAAATTTAATGGCATCTTCAGTAAAACGGGTATTGGTAATAATCCAGCCTTGGGTGTTGGTGTTTTTCAGTTGCTCATCGAAGTGTCGGACACGGTTTAAATCATCAAAGCGGGAACGGATATACATGGGTACTTTTACATTGGTTTTGGTACCCTGGTAATTGTGAAACTTACACTCCACAAATATATGTTTATGCTCTGTGGTTGCCACCACATCAATTTCGTGACGTACACTGTAGCCGTTCACCAGTTTTCCTACTTCCACATTAAAGCCACGCGCCTTAAACAGCTCACCTACAAAATGCTCAAAGGGGTAACCCGATGGGCCCAGTTGTAATACCGCTTGTTTCAGGCGATAGTTAACAGCCGTTTTACGCTCCTGTTTTTGCAGCATGCGATAGGCCTTGGTATAAATATCACTTGTCAGCATACCGTCGTGCAACTCCAGGCTTATGGCTTGTAATATTTGATTAGCCATGGCTTCGCTGGCACCTGAACGTACCAGTGAATCAACCAGTTTATGGCTTTCAAAATACACCTGTTCGCCCGAAGCTTTTTGTATCAGGTAATTGGAAAGTGACTTTGTGTGCATGCTAAGAGTTTTGAGTAAAGATAGGGATTTTGGTGAATTGAGAGATGACGATTGTTTTTTTGAATAGCTGCCGTTTTGGAATTGGGATAAAAGGTGTTTTTTCACTAATGCACCCTATTTTCTTTCGGTAATATCTACTGTGGGCGATCAAATGGCTTCGGTATTTGATTGGAATACCATCGCCCCTTCTTCGATATTTCTCCGGAACGCCTTCGGATCAACCTCGCTGTCAGCGAGGTTGATCCGAATAAGGTCCCTGTTTGGTATAGGGCAGGGGGCTTTCAGGTTAGTTTGGTTTTAGGAGTGAGAATAATTTAATAACCTGAGGTCGAAATTTAATGTCGAACTCAGGTTAATAATCCGACTTTTTGTAAATACGCGATTTAAGGTGGTTTTAAGCGTATATCTTTTTCTGATCGATATCTGCTTTGCAAAAGTTTTTTTCCTTAAAATTCTTCCGAACATTATCGAATGAAAATCGCGAGCATTTTAACTGCTTCATATTGCATGTTCTTTCTGGTTTTGAATTGCTCAGTTCTGGTCGTAACTTGTAGGTACTATTTTAACCTTAATCAGTGTTTGTTTTTAAAACCATTCTTATGAGAAAGCACAAGTATCATCCGCACATTAATGTAGGTCGTAAAGGTAATGTTATTTTCTATGCCACAGAGGATCAAATTTGCCTGCGCAGTTACAGCCGACCCCGTGATCCCAAAACAGAAGCGCAGCTCAAAAACCGCGAGTTACACAGAGAGCTCAACTGTATCAGTTCGCAGGCTAAAGCCTTAAGACAATATTGTTTTAAAGGCGTTCCTGCTTATTCCAACTCTCACAATGCGTTTATAGGACTGCATAAGCAATTTATACGTCAGGCAGAGCTTAAAGAAGGCGATGTATTCGAAAAGATTCATTGGTCGACAGGGAACAGGGCTGGTGCCGGTTCTATCAATGTGCAACGAAGTGCCGACAACTTTACCTTGCATTGGCACCCTGGTAATATGACCGCCATATCCGATTCAAAGAGCAAAGTCATATGGGTGTTACGCAATAAGACGCATGGTTTTTGGAAGTGGAACCTGAATGCAGGCAGGCGCGTGGATGGCAAGTGCATGATAAACCTGCCCAATGGCAGTTATATGGATGAATACCTGCTGTGGATATTCTTTTATAACACTAAAATAAAACGTTTTAGTGAGGATCAGATAGCGCATATTGGGGCAGGTGTAGCAGATTATACCCAGTCTTTTGGTGGTAATAATGATACCCTCTGGCACCTGTTTGAAAGTGTTTACGAGAACATTATTGCCCGGCGATTAGAAGAGCGAATAAACTGGTAAAAAACGTTTGTTGTATTACCTGCTGCGAAAGTAGTTTTCAATGCGTCGTAACCAAACCACGGCAATGGCAAACAGCATACGTGGAATAATAAGCACAGGCATTGAGTAGCCGAGGCTCACAAACAGGAGTGGGTCTTCAAGCTGCGAATGGGAGATGGCCAGGTGGTGATTGAGCAAGTCACATTCCTTTGGTTGAAGCTGTCCTTCCTCTGCTTTTTGCAACATTACTGCCGAACCATAAGCCAGGCCAATGGTATTGCCTATCATCCACAGAAACGATGATTCTTTAGGAAGGCCCATAAGTTTCATAAATGGTGTCAGTGGCCTGGTGAGGTATCTTAAAATGCCAAATTCTTCGAGGATGCGCTGCACAATAAGCAAGGCATTAACCAGAATAACGATTTTAAGCAGTGTTACGCCAATTTGTGGCAACCAGGTCAGTATTGCCTGCGTTAAATCACTGTGCTGATTTTGGTAAATATAAGATCCATCTGAAGGGCTTCCCGGAAGAGTCAGGTTAAGCAACGCACCAACAATAAAGCTGGAGATAAGTCGTAACAGTAACATGCGTATGGCCGATGAACTGGTCTTTTTTAAGATGGCGGTTTCAATTAAAAAGCCGTGGGAGATAAGACACATCACAGCCAGTATCGTGCCATCTCTGGTAGGAAGGGCTAGTGTGGTGAGAACAGCCACCACAGAGTAAATATTGGTAAAAATGCTGGTTACCAGTACAAGGGCAGCTACTCCTGGTAGTCCGATTAACTCAAAGACCGGACTGGTGTACTTTGCCATAATAACCAGTAAACCGAAATAATCGAGCAGAAGAACCGCAAAGGAAACAGGTAAAGTAAGCTTTATCAGCCATATGGATGTTTTTAATCCCATTGGCCATGCCTGCCTTATGCACATCGCTAAGCGCTTACTGAATGGACTCATTTTACATTTATTAATTGGAGGCGCAAAGATATGCATTCAGGTGAAATGTGGTCGAATTAAACCAGGAATTTCGTTTTAATATTGATTGTATAATATAGAACCACAAATTACACAGATTAAAACAAATAGTTCCGTCATGCGGAACAAGTTGTATTTAATCATTTATGCTTAAAAATGGACAATTAATATATTAAATGCTGTAAATCAATTTCGCAAGAATGCAATAACATAAATTGGTGATTGTACTGAAATAAAGAAGAATACTCAATCCTTCATTATTCCGAGGTATTTTAAAAGCAGTTTTTTAGACAATTTGCCCTTCTTGTTATATGGATTAAATTTAAATATGTTTTGAATATCTGTATTGTTGATTATGAGATGTATATTAGTTCTAAGGTAATGCAAGAACGAGTAGGCGGTAGGGGGCTCTGAATGGAAGGCATACCCGCGAGGCGAACACGACAAATGGCATTGCATTACCTCCTTCCTTTACTTAAGGATCAACAGTGAATACCCAAA
>JAKSBD010000285.1 GCA_022361295.1 Bacteroidales bacterium | reverse complement strand
ATTCCGGACTGAAATACTGGAAAAGGGAGGAACAGCTCATCCTATGACATTGTACAAGAACTTCAGAGGTCATGAGCCTTCTATTGAGCCATTATTAAAAAGAAGCGGCCTGAAAAAATAGCATAAGGGGGTGATTTGTTGATCAGCCTATAGACATACGCATTTGTGAGCTGTCCCCGATCGCTATCGGGGTCAGTTCTCCTCCTCGCAAAGTGAGGGGAGGTGGTTATAAGTCTTTTTTATACCTTACCTAGTCTCACAGTATCACTAATAAATTAGTAAAAAGAGATACCCCGAGTATTTAGTGCTCACTATGCACTATTCACTAAGCACTAATCACTATTCACTAGGCACCAACCACTAGGCACTAACCACTAATCATTAATTTACGCTTTTTCAGATGGTTGTAATAAACCTTCCAGTCGTTCAATTTGGCTTTGTTTATTTACTTCTCTCAGGTTTCTGGCAGTTTCGGTATAATATTGATGTTTGCGAATAAAATCAAGTTGCATCTGATTCCATTCATCAATAGTGCCAATGCTGTTTCGCTCTTTTAGTTCCTGGTACAGTGTATTTGAAACCGGAATAAAATCACTTCGACCAAGGTAATCCAGGTCAGAGTCGCAAATAACCTGTTCGAGCAAGTCCTTAGGTTGAGGTGGAAACTTGGTTGACATGATTAAACGGCAAACAGTGTCTATCTGATCTATCGGATAGTTGTAATTCGTTAATATATCACGAGCTATTCTGGCTCCATGCATTTCGTGTTCATGATAATCAATGGTATGACCGCAATCGTGGAATAAGCCCGCCAGTTTCAATAGCAGTATTTCTTCTTCTTCCAATCCTTCGGCCCAGCCAATTAACTCCACCTCGGTTACCACATCAATGGTGTGTTTAATGTTGTGATAATAAAGGTTTTCTGGTAGCTTGTGCTCGAGTATATCAAGTAATTCTTCCTGTATGTCCATGAACTGAATCAGGCTGTACTTGGTTGTGAAGTTGCGGTTGGGTATTGTTTGTTCTTCGTTTACTGAAAGCTTTGGAAGTATTCCGTTGACTTTAAACATATCAAGGAAGCCTTTGTATTTGGCTGGCATTTTACCATTTTCCTGTACCTCAAAAAACTCCTTTATCAACTCATAAGTCATCACCGAAATATTGATATCTCCATCTTTACAAGCCATTCCCATTCGAGATGCAATATTTACACTTTCGCCTGTGAGTGTGTAAGGCGAGCTCTTCTTTCCTGTTAGTTCGCCTAATACCGGGCCTGTATGAATGCCAATGCTTATTTTCCAGAATGGTTCATTGTCTCCATTTATGATGCATTTGCTGGCAGCCATTTGCATTTCCATGGCAGCATTAACGACGTCTATTGGGTTGGTGCGGTTTTCTTCAAGAATACCTCCTGCAAATAAGAAGGTATCACCGATGGTTTTCACTTTAAGAATACCATATTTTTTAGCTATATCGTCAAAGGTGAGGTAAAGCTCATCCAATGCATCAATCAATTCCTGCGAGTGTGCATGACCGTTAATTCTGTCAAAACCTTTTATGGTGGCATATAAAACTGATACCATTTTAAATCGCTTAACACGCTTTTTCGATGGCATTTTAAGGCGTTCTTCAATCTCTTCGTACGAATATTCCGAAAGAAGATTAAGGTACTTTTCGTTTTGTTTCTGAATTATTTCATAGCGTCCCACAAGGCCCTGTAATTGGTCATTTAGCTCCTTGTTACGATTCGCCAGTTTAGTAATTCTCAAAATATAGTCTTCAATGCTTTCCATTGTTTGGGTATTTAGATTGCGCATTAAAAATAATGCATTATCGGTATTTTTAAAACAATTGATATTTCCTCTTGTTGACGGGATTTTTGTAATTCATCTCTTAACAATACGTTACTAAGTTGAAAAATGTTATTTTTATTTATAATTGTTCTAAAATCATGGATAAACAATAAAAAAATGACAATGAAACACCTAATTCTATTACTGCTTGCTATACTTAGTCATGGCGTTTTTGCCCAGGTAAGTGTATCGTGGAAATCCAAAACTGTGCTTGAAGTACCCGAATCGGTTAAGATGTATGCCGAAGGCAATTGCCTGTTTGTTTCCAATATTGCCGGTAAGCCATCCGATAAAGATGGAAACGGATATATTTCTAAATTAACCCTTAAGGGTGAGGTGATTGACTTGAAGTGGGTTGAAGGACTTGATGCTCCCAAAGGGATGGCTATTAAAGATGGAGTTTTGTATGTATCAAATATTACTGAGCTGGTAATGATTGATATTGCTTCTGCCAGGATTCTCAAGAGAATTCCACAGCCTGAATCTAACTTTTTAAATGATGTTACCATTACGCACCTTGGAGATGTATTGGTATCAGACTCTGGTACATCAACCATCTTTATTCTTAATGAAGATAAACTGGATGTGTGGTTGAAAAAAGAAGAGTTTGGACGGGTTAACGGACTTTTTGCCGAGGATGATTATGTATTACTTGGTACCGCTTCCAGTATTGTTAAGATTGATGTGGCAACAAAAAAGTTTAGTACTTTTCTTGAAACCGGGGGACAGCCCGATGGCATAGAAGCCGACGGTGAAGGTGGTTATTACTATTCATTCTGGCGTGGCGAACTGTTTCACTTTGTTCCGGGGCAGGAGCCAAGGCAATTGTTAAATACTTCAAAAGATGATGTACAAAGTGCCGATATAGGATACAATCCAGTCACTAAAGAGATTTTAGTACCTACGTTTTTCTCCAACCAGGTGGTAGCTTATACTATGGATTAAGCTTTTAATAAACTGATTACTTTTTCAACACGATTTTCAATAGGCTCAAAGGCGTCAACCCAATGGATTTTGGCGCCTTTTCGTTCCATACCCCTGAACCAGGTCATTTGTCGTTTGGCAAACTGGTGGATTGAAACATTAAGCTTATCAAACATTTGCTTATAAGTCAACTCGCCGGTAACATGCATCGTCAAATACTTATATTCCAAACCGTAGTAGATAAGATCTTCAGGTGAAACACCACCCTCCAGCAGTTGTTTCACTTCATCAATCATACCTTCATCAATGCGCTTCTTAAGGCGCGATGTGATTTTCTTTCTCCTTGCTTCGCGATCTATGTTAACACCAATTATCAGTGGGTTGACATCTGGTAATTCAACTTCTATTTCAGGATTCAGTTTGTAATACTCTTCAATTTCAATGGCACGAATAGCACGTTTTACTGTATCGGTATCAGTATTGTTGTGCAGTGTTTTATAGCTTGATAAAATAGCCGATAACTCTTCCCGGCTTTTCCCCTGAAGACTATCTCGCAGCTCCTGATTAACGGGAACATTAATTAATTTGTACTTTTTTAAAACAGATTCAATGTACATGCCTGTACCACCACACATAACAGGCCAGCGATTATTAGCCTGAACCTTTTCAAAGGCTTTAAAGAAGTCGGCCTGGTATTCGAATACATTGTATTTATAGCCGGCATCAACAATATCGAGCAGGTGATGCGGAATGGTATATCCATCAATGGTGTAGTCTTCAATATCTTTACCTGTTCCCAGATCCATACCGCGATATATTTGTCGTGAATCGGCACTAATGATCTCTCCATCGATTTTTTTTGCCAGATGGGCTGCAAATGTTGTTTTACCTGAAGCTGTTGGTCCTAAAATGACAATTAAGTTGTATGGAGAATTTTGATATTGCATGTTGTAATTTTGGTTCAAAGCTATGAAATAGTTTGATAGATTTTAAGCATAAAGCTATTGTTTCTTTTACTGGGCTTCACTTCTTAAGTGAAGCAGACCATCGCCGGATTCATGAACCATTTCATATTCTTCCATCCAACGCAGTACTTTTGAAATGTCTTCCTGGGGTTTTTTGAGTTTAATAATCAGGTCGTCATAACTCAAGGGGCTGGCCTCAAGTTGCCCGGATATTTGTTGTTGAATGGAATCGAAAACATCAATGGGTAACTCTGTTTTCTTCATGCTTTGGCAAACATCGCATAAACCGCAGTTATCACTACTGGCTTGACCAAAATACCGCAACAACAGTCTGCTCCGGCAAATATGATTCGTGGTTCCATAGTCAATAACACTGTGGATGCGATCTTCATATTTATCTTTTCGGTCTTTATAAACTTCTTTACGCAGCTCAATATATTTACTGTCTTCGCGCGAGGTTGTATAGCTTATCAGGGGTGTTTTTTTAGATGGAATATACTTAATGACACCTATGCGGTTTAGTTGTACTAAAAGCTGATAAACCTTATCGCGACTCGCGTTCATTCGTTTGGCCAGTAGCTCTTCATTAATTGGCACATATTCAGTAAATAAACCGGTGTAGGAGCGAAGCAACAGTTTGGTAAAACGATCAAAGCTCTCATTGGCAACCTGGAATTTATATAAGTCATCGCGTCGCATAATAAAATGTACCTTGGCAGACAACTGCAACTCTTCGGTGAATTCAATATAACCTGCTCTCTGTAAAATTTTCAGGCTGTTGTATACGGTCATCAGGTTCATGCGATAATTTTTGCAAAATAGTGCCAGGTTGAAATCGTAAACCCTGTTAAAACCACTACCAACAGCCAGCTGAAAGAAATTGCCAAGTGCTTCATAAACGGCCAGTATCTTCTCTTTAGGCGGAAATGTAACAGATACACTTCTTTTTAAACGGGCTTTATCATTATCGGACCAAAGGAGCACGGCAAAGGCCTTTTTACCGTCGCGGCCGGCTCGTCCCGCTTCCTGAAAGTAAGCTTCCAGTGAATCAGGAGCATCCATATGAACAACAACCCTTACATCTGGTTTGTCAATGCCCATTCCAAAGGCATTGGTCGATACTATCACCCGTATATCACCATCAGTCCATAGTTTCTGACGTTTGTCTTTTACATCCTGGGGCATGCCGGCATGAAACGAACTGGCTGAAATGCCATTTTGAACCAGTAAATCGCTGTATTCTTTTGTCTTCTTCCGGTTCCGAACATATACCACAGCACTACCTTGTACTTTACTTAAGATGTTCAGCAGCTGTTGCTCTTTATCTTCGGCTTGCCGGACTACATAAACCAGGTTATCGCGGTTGAAACTTTTTTGGAAGAGATTCTTTTTATTAAAAAGTAAGCGATCCTGTATGTCATCTGCCACTTCAGGAGTTGCAGTGGCCGTCAGCGCCAAAACCGGGACATTGGGTAAAAGCTCACGAATGTTTGCAATATTAAGGTATGATGGCCTGAAATCGTATCCCCATTGCGATATACAGTGGGCCTCATCAACAGCCAGCAGATTAACATTCATTTGCTTCACTTTTTCCTTAAAAAGTTCGGTGCCCAATCGTTCCGGCGAGATATATAAGAACTTTATACCACCAAATATGCAATTGTCGAGTGTGATATTAATTTCTTCGCGCGTCAGACCCGAGTAGATGGCAGCTGCCTTCACGTCTCTGCGTTTCAGGTTGGCAACCTGGTCTTTCATCAAGGCAATAAGAGGAGTGATAACAATGCAAATACCCTCTTTGGCCAATGCAGGTACCTGGAAAGTAAGTGATTTGCCGCCACCAGTTGGCATTAAACCCAAAGTGTCGTTGCCATTGGCAGCCGAACGAATTATATCTTCCTGTAAGGGACGAAAAGCTTTGTATCCCCAGTATTGCTTTAGTATATGATGAAAAATATCCATGCGTGAGCAAAGGTAGCGTTATTTGAGAAAAGTGAGATGGCATCGGCAGATGTGTTTTTTAGTTTATAGGTTGAGGAGTTGATTAATTGATGAATCGTTGAATTGAATAATTGTCGAATTGCTGATTTGCTATTTGTTTATTATTATTATCAGTTTATCAGTTTATCAGTTTATCAGTTTATCAATTTATCAATTTATCATTTCAACTAATTCAACTCCTCAGCGCATAAACTAACAATCATTATCTCCCTGATAATTAGCAGATATATATTGACTATCAAAAAATAACTTAGTAATATTTCACAATTAAAGTTGGTGTGAATATTTTTTTACTACTTTTGCCAAAATTTTTTAATCCATAAATAAAGGTTCCATGTCATTTCTTGAGGATAAAATCGTATCAGAAGGTTTAACATTTGACGATGTTTTATTGATTCCTGCTTACTCGCAGGTATTACCACGTGATGTGAAATTAAACGGTCGCTTTTCTAAAAACATTGTGTTGAATACGCCTATCGTATCAGCAGCGATGGATACAGTAACCGAAGCTCGTTTAGCAATTGCCATTGCGCGCGAAGGGGGTATTGGTGTGATTCACAAAAACATGCCAATTAAAGATCAGGCTAAGCAGGTTGAGACAGTGAAACGTGCCGAAAATGGTATGATTTACGATCCGGTAACTATTTTACAGGGAAGTACAGTTGGTCAGGCACTTGACTTGATGAAAGAATATAAGATTGGTGGTATTCCGGTTGTTGATCAGTACGGTTACTTGGTTGGTATTGTAACTAACCGTGACCTGCGTTTTGAACCAAATATGGCTCGCTCGATTGATGAGGTGATGACAACTGAAAACCTGGTAACAACTAACCAGACAACAGACCTGGAAAAAGCAGCTGCCATTCTTCAGCAATATAAGATTGAGAAGTTACCAGTTGTTGACGCTAACAATAAGTTAGTAGGCTTGGTAACATATAAAGATATCACTAAAGCAAAAGATAAGCCTAATGCATGTAAAGACGAAAAAGGTCGTTTGCGTGTAGCGGCAGGTGTTGGTGTTACAGCCGATACATTTGATCGTATTGATGCTTTGGTTGAAGCAAATGTTGATGCCATTGTTATTGATACAGCTCACGGACACAGTGTTGGTGTATTGGAAACTTTGAAAAAGGCCAAGGAGAAGTATCCTGAGTTAGAAGTGGTAGTTGGTAATATTGCTACTGCAAAGGCTGCTCTTGACCTGGTTAAGGCGGGTGCTGATGGTGTTAAAGTAGGTATTGGTCCTGGTTCAATTTGTACAACACGCGTAATTGCTGGTGTGGGTGTACCTCAGTTATCAGCTATTTACGATGTATCGAAAGCATTGGAAGGAACAGGTATTCCTGTAATTGCTGATGGTGGTGTTCGTTATTCAGGTGATATTGTTAAAGCTTTAGCTGCCGGTGGTGATGCAGTGATGTTAGGTGGATTATTTGCAGGTGTTGATGAGTCACCGGGTGATACCATCATTTACAACGGACGTAAATTTAAGTCATACCGTGGTATGGGTTCCGTTGAAGCTATGCAGCAAGGTTCTAAAGACCGTTACTTCCAGGATGTTGAAGATGATATTAAGAAGTTGGTGCCAGAAGGAATTTCTGCCCGTGTACCATACAAAGGAACATTGTACGAAGTTATCTATCAGCTAATTGGTGGATTACGTGCAGGTATGGGTTACTGTGGTGCTGCTAATATTGAAGAGTTACACCAGGCTCAGTTTACCAAAATATCCAATGCTGGTATGAGCGAGAGTCACCCACACGATGTAACAATTACTCGTGAGGCGCCAAACTACTCAAGATAGTAAGATAGACATACAGATATTTAGAAAGCTGTCTCAAAAGAAATTTTGAGACAGCTTTTTTTTCTTTAACCGTTTATTCCTGCCTGATTTTTTAGCTTCGACTAAACCATCGAAGTGTATTCTTTCAAAAAGTTGGCTTCGACTAAACCTTCGAAGTGCATTCTTACCAAAAATGGGTTTCGACTATACCTTCGAAGCATATTTTTTCAAAAAGTTGGCTTCGACTAAACCTTCGAAGTGCATTCTT
>JAKSBD010000271.1 GCA_022361295.1 Bacteroidales bacterium | reverse complement strand
TCTTCACCATCAATATAAATTTTACCTCCATTTCCATCAAAGGTTGCAGCTACGTGAACCCAGGTATCAACAGCCATAAAAGGCGCCACCTGAACGCTCAGGCCATTAGCATTATAGAATCTGATACCGGCCAGGTCACCTTCCTCAGAAACCTCACGAACCTTCAGCAGCCACATTTGTGTACTTGCTCCCCACTCATCATTTTTGGCCACAATAGATTTACCTGCTGTTCCTAAATCACCACCATCCCACTTAACCCAGGTACTTAGAGTTAGCTGATTTGACAATTCAGACGGATTCCATTGGCCTATCTGTCCAACGGCATTTGGATCAATATCTACAGCACTATCAGCAACACCGGCAAAATCTTCTACAAAAGCAGGTACAAAACCATCTTGAACCTCTGCAGGATGAGCATTGTCAATCTCATCCAGGTAAACGCTGTTTTCCTGATCAAAATTAGCAAGGTCTAGTGTATAATGAGCTGCAAGACGTTTAACTGCCAAAACCGCAGAATTTGAAGTAGCTTCTCCACCACCATTAGTTACAACTGCAAAGTAGTAATCTTCATCAGCCGCTTCAACATTGTCAATACTCAAAACATTTTCATATACTTCATCAACCAGGGTTTCAGTAATGGTCACATCAACATCAATATCGCTTACCGGATCAACCTGGCCTTCGCGATACCATACAACTGATGGAACACTGTCACTTGAAAACTTGACGCTGAAATCAACTGTTGTGCCAGCATCTGCCAGGACACTATGTGGGTGTTCCATATATACAGGTATTTCCTGTTCTGTCTCAAACGTCCAGATATCACCTTCAACAGTTACAAATTCATCAACAGGCTCATCATAATCCAATACCTGATCTACGCGCCAAAATACTTTCTTAGCTTTACCGAACATAATCGGGTCAATTATCAGCGGATCAACTCCTGCATCCTGAACATTATAAATAGTTGCATCTGTCGCAAAGTTTGGTTCTTCCGGAGCTGTATAAAGGTCATAAGCGGCTACATATACATTATGTTCTACAACGTTAGGTAAACGGTTTCCAGGATTATTTGGATCATCACCAGCGTTCCACTGAAGAGAAGTTTCTTCGGAAACTTCTGTTAATTTATGATCAGGAACAGGACTCAAAGCAACACGCGGGTCAGGAATAGAAATTGTAACGGCCTTAAGCTGATTTGTTTCATTTGATGCGCCATTGGTATTCTGGCGACGAATCCATACTGTATTATCAGAAGATATGGCAAATGGATCGCCATTATTTTTGATCAGTTCAACATCTACAATACCTGTCGCTGGAGGGTTAATTACATTAGATTTAGCTACATTTGCATGACCATTATCATTTCCGGTATTCATCAGCCATTTAAGGTACACTTTAACATTGTTTCCACCTGAATGCCTGTAACCATCAGAACTGGCATATGCCTTGTAGCCATTGTCCACATTACTGACATTTGCCGTGATAGAACCAACAATAATATCCTGAGCCACTTCAGTTCCCTCGCTATCAAATAGATCAAACTCGAAAACAAAGGCCTGATATGTTGCCGCATCCCAAGAACGGTTGGTTGTGCCCGTATTGATACCCAACAACCCATCACCAGCATCATTATTGACAAAACGGCTATAACCGTTAGAGATAACCGCCGAAAGCCTTAATTCAACTTTACTAAGGCCTAATCCCTCCAGATCCGGGTTTTCTTCAGATGTAACATCCAGTGTGTATATATTCTTTTTACCGGACGCTAATTCGTCAAAATCAAATACGACATCTATTGCCAATGCAGACATAGAAACCAAACCAAGTACTAACAAGAAAATAACTCTCTTCATCTTTTAACCTTTCTCTAAAATTAAAAATAAAAAACTCCAATTACACAATTCAAATACAAAAAGTTAATCACATACATTTAACATTTAAGAATTTAACAATATCACCGGAAATTGCCTGATACAAATTCCCATTTTTCAATAAACCTTTAACTAAAAAGCACTTACGCTATTCTATATAGATTGAAAAGTTCTACATTAAATATGCAGATCTGAAAAAACTGTAAGTAATGATAAATAAGCTTAAATATTGCATTAGCCAGCGAGGAATCTTTTCTAGCACCATCTGCAATGTTATAACATTTACATCATGAATAATGTCATAAATACAACACTGGCAACCAAATAATATTTTTTTATAAAATATTTGAATTGAGTCATATTGAAATACTTTGCTTTGGACATAATTATGCGCACAGCGGTACTATGCGGAAAATTTTTTATACATTATCCGCAATTGTTTATTCAATTTTTCAAAGAGCCATTACTAAATTAAGTTGCCGAGTCGAGCCTGCCTTTCGTCAGGCTCGACCGGAAACTTTTTTATTAGCAACTCTACTAACTAACAGTCAACGTCATTGCGATCGCGAACTTTGAGCGCATAGCTTACGCAGAAGCCTTTCGTCAAAGCTTATCGTATATCAAACTCGCTGTGGTTTGAAACTGGGTATCTCCCGACACGCACTCAAACACTCAATAGCTACTTTGCTAAAAGCAAAGCACAGGCGGTGAGTTCGCCCCAGCCAGTTTGACTCAACAGGTGCTTCCTGCTGATCGCCTCACTAAAAAAGCGTCCTCATTTGAACTGCAAATGAGGGTAACGTATTTGCAACACACATTAACTACTAGTTAGTTAACAATATAATTATACAACACAAAACAAAGCAAGTCAAATAGTTTTGTAATTATTTTTTGAAGTTTTTAGAAAATTATGTAAACGATGAACCAGAATATAGTTCCTTGTGGTTAGTCCTTCAAAATCTGGTCGATTTGCTCTAGTTCTTCGTCTGTGAACTCAATATTGCTCAGTGTTGCAACATTGTCGGTTATTTGCTGGGGGCTGCTGGCACCTATCAGGACTGAGGTTACTGCGGGTTCGCGTGCTACCCATGCCAGCGCCATTTGTGCCATGGTCTGGTCTCTTTGTTGGGCAATTTGGTTTAGCCTGGTGACTTTTT
>JAKSBD010000262.1 GCA_022361295.1 Bacteroidales bacterium | reverse complement strand
TTATAAGAAAACTCAATACCGGGACGCACAAAGATATCTCTGGCTACTTCAATTTCATAGGCATATAATGCACTAATATCCTGCCTTACCAACAGGCCTCCCCCATTGTCATCACGCAATACCATCAGGCCTAAACCACTGCTGTATTCATCAAAGAAATGGTCGACAGACAATGCATAGGAGCGATAAGTATTGGTAATTCCGGGCCATTGATCGCGATAGGTTAATCCAAGCCGGGTTCCCTGCGTTAATCCGGTAAAGGAAGGACTCAGATACATTGGAGTAGCATACATTTGAGAAAAAGACACATCCTGTGCATTGACATTCAGTGACAGTATAAAACCGACTATTACCATGCCAATAAGCAGCATGTGTCTCTTTTCTCGTAGTTTAGGGGTTATATCTTCTTTAATCGTCATTATCTAACTAATAAAACAGATCCGGCTTTGTTTTCTTCTCTACCATTTGTATAGCGTACAGTTGCCTTGTAAACATATACAGCCTGCGGAACCAATTGACCTTTAAAGGTTCCGTCCCATCCTTCATTAACATCATTGGACTCGTAAATCAATTGTCCCCAACGGTTAAATATCTGTATATGGAACTCTTCAACATCTTTACTTTTCGCCTTAAAAATAGCGTCATTTCGCTCTCCAATGGTTCCTGAATTACCTGCCCCACCCGGACGTGGCATAAAGGCATTCGGGAACTGTATATACCCACTGTTAATGGCCTCAACTACATCATCTTTTGTAAATGAATTCTCACATCCGAATTCGTTCTTAACAGTTAAGGTAATGGAATAGACCCCTTCTTTGTTGTATGTGTATGAAGGATTCTGCACTTCAGATGTCTGACCATCGCCAAATTCCCAGAACCAGCTGACCGCATCAACAGACATATCGTAACACTTGATTTCCTCCTGAGGCAGATAAACAATCTCAGGGCCTACATTAAAGTCGGCAACAGGATGATCATGTACAATAATATTCTGTGTAAATATTGCATCATTACCATCAGGACCGGCCACAGTTAATACAGCGCTATATGTTCCCGGTGTTTGATATGTATAAACAGGATTGCGCTCTGTTGTTGTACCACCATCGCCAAAGTCCCATTTATAACCATCACCTCCTACTGAGTAGTTTGTAAACTTCACTTCAAGAGGGAAACAGCCTTCTTCAACGCTAACTGTAAAGCCGGCATCCGGCACCTCTTTGTACTCAATAGTCACTTCATCATAAGCTTCACATCCATCTGTTGTTATGGTCCAGCGGAATGTACTCTTACCAACCGGTAAATTACGAACCGTCGTATTGAAGAAGCCAGGGTCATCAAATGTTCCTCCACCTGCTACAATGGACCACACCCCATTAAGAGAACCAGGATTCTGGGCTTGCAGTGTATAGTCAGGTTCATAAGTAATTTCGTCCTCTCCTGCATATGGATTGGCCTTATTACTTACAACACTAACAACGTCTTCAGTTGTACAATCGCCATAGGCAATAGTCCACTTATAAATGTTCTCGCCATAGCCCACATCTGTTACCATGGTGTTGTGCTGATGCTTATTCTCAAATACACCGCTACCACTTACTACAGACCAGGTTCCTGAACCGTCAACAGGATTATTAGCATTCAGAACAATGTAATTTTCACATGTTGTACGATCATCACCGGCAGCAGCCTGATCAGGAATCTTATTAAAGATAATCACCTGATCGGATGTGAAACAATCGCCATTGGTAATAGTCCACATTAAGATATTTTCACCGAAACCAAGATTACGTATCGTTGTTTTTGCATCCGATACATCATCAAAATCGCCTTTTCCTGAAACAAGCGTCCATTCACCTGATCCTAAACCACTCTGTGGAATATTAGCATCCAGTTCTGACCAGTCTTTACAATCAATAATATCAGGACCGGCATGTGCTTCATCAGCAGCATTATTAGTAATGGTGATATAATGGCTTAACTCACATTGTCCCTGTGTAATGGTCCACTTGAGCATGTTGTCACCCGGATTAAGGTTGCTAATGGTCGCCGTTGGGTTCGTTGGATCATCAAAGTTACCCGCTCCATTTTCAATTGACCACAAGCCTGCACCAAATAATGGTTCCTCAGCTTTTAATGTAAAGGTATTATAGCAAATCTCTTCATCGCTACCCGCGTAAGGTACTGATGGTTGATTATTCACAATGCGTACTTCGTCTGTTGAAGTACAAATACCATTGGTTACCGTCCACCTGAATACATTATCGCCCTTAGACAGGCTTGTAACACCTGTTTTGGCATCTGTTGGATCCGTTATATTGGCTGAACCTGTCAGTACTTCCCATAGTCCAACACCAGGTGCCGGTATTGTTGCATCAAGATCAGTGTAATCTACACAGATTTCCTGATAGTTACCAGCATAGGCATCACTTGGAGAATTATTGGTCATTCGTACTTCAGATTCCGTTTGACATCCTCTGTAATTAATCGTCCATTTCAATACATTGACCCCTTTAGCAAGCTTAGATACCTTCGACTTTGGATTATTAACATCTTCAAACAGCGCCTGACTGGTTCCACCCACCACACTCCAGGTACCGGTACCTGGATTGGCAGTATTACCTTCGAGCTGAATCTCATCAGTACATAAATCCTTATCGCTGCCAGCGTCAGCATCAATACGGTTATAATTAATCATTACGTCCGACACTGAAGAACAACTATTGTGTGTCACCGTCCATCTGAAAATATTATCTCCAAAGGCCAGGTCATTAACGGTCGGATTATTATCAAGCATACTTGACGCAAATGTGGCTGAACCATTAATAATGGACCATTCACCAGTACCCCTTGCCGGATTATTGGCAGTTAAAGTTGTTGTGTTATCAACACACAATGCCTGGTTATCGCCTGCATTGGCAGTAGAAGGACTGTCATTGGTTATAATGACCTCACTGCTATGTGAACATCCTCCGTAATTGATCGTCCATAACAGTACATTATCGCCTTGCTGCAGCCCACGTACTTTAGTAAACGGACTTGAAGGATCATCGAAACTGGCTGATCCAGCTCCGGCCTTAACCCCCCAGGTTCCTGTTCCCGGATGAGCTGAATTAGCTTTTAAGGTAGCAGTATCGGCACACAATACCTGGTCATTACCAGCAATTGATTCAATGTGATTATTTGAAATATTTACTTCATCAGTTGAAATACAACCGTTATTATCAACTACCCATCGGAAGCGGTTTACACCCAGTCCTAATCCTGTCACCTCAGAGTCAGGATTTAACGGATCGGTAATTGACCCTGAACCGGCAACCAATTCCCAATGACCGATACCTCTGCCGGACATTACTGTACCTGCATCAAGGAAGGTATTATCAACACATAAGCCATCGATAATATCTTCTCCGGCATTGGCCTGATCTGGTTGGTTATTGGTAATTATAATTTCGTCTGATAAGGTACAGTTGTTATTATTGATGGTCCATATCAGTCTGTTTTCACCAGGAGCCAGGCTTTTCGCCCAATCACTTTCCAGTGCCTCAGGCTCGGCATATCCACTTGCAACGCTCCACTCTCCAACACCATAAGCCGGCGTATTTGGCAATAGCTGAACAGAATCAATACATATTACCCGATCTTCACCCGCATCAGGTGTTGTAGGTGTTATATTGGTAATGGTCACAAGAGCTTCACTTGAACATTCATCAAGCGTGATTTTATATTTCAGTGTGTTTACTCCCTGACTCAAACCACGCACATAGGTCGAAGGTGATGTATCATCATCAAAGTTTCCACTACCACTTATTACCGTCCATTGAGCGGTTCCACGCCCCGAAACAGGAGCAATAGCACTTAGTTCAAATTCATCGGTATTACAAATAGACTTATCAAGACCGGCATAAGCCTCAGCCACAACATTATTGGTAATAATAACAATATCCGATGATTCGGTGCTACCATTGTACAATGTCCATTTAAAGTGGTTTTCACCCTCATCCAATCCAGTAACTTCTGTATTAAACTTGGTTTTATCTGCAAATACACCAGATCCCTCAACCACACTCCATTCTCCCAATGCATTAATTGGTTCGTTGGCATTCAGCTTATATTCCGAATCACATGTACTTCCATCCCGACCGGCATTGGCATCTTCAATCGCACCATTGGTAATAGTTACATCAGAATGATAAGAACAAATACCATTGGTAATAGTCCAGCGGAAAATACTTTCCCCCATGCGCAGATCTGTAATCTGTGTACCGGCATCGGTTGGATCAACAATGGTTCCTCCACCTGATATAAGTGTCCAGTAACCTTCACCAGCACCAGGGGCAGGTTCATCTGCAGCCAGGAATATGCTGGATACCGAAACAGAACGATCATCACCGGCACTTATCTCTTTCTTAATAAAGATACCAGAACCAATAGGGTCTTCCTGAAGGTAATATGGATTACTATTCGTTACAATTATTGCATCTGAAGATGTACAGCCATCATGATTAATAGTCCACACAAAGCCATTGTCGCCATAATCAAGGGCACCAACCAATGCAACAGGACTATCTTCATCACCAGGCCTGAATGTTCCTCCTCCAATACCTGAAATTAATGTCCACTCTCCAACATCACCCGGATTGGGTGTATTGGCAGTTAAGGTGACTGTTTTATTACAAATAACAGTGTCTTTACCTGCGAAAACATCCACATGTTTATTGTAAATCTCGATATCAGCAGATGAAGAACAGCCATTATGTTGTATAGTCCACCTAAAGACGTTTAAACCGTTCGCCAAGCCACTAACTCGTGTATCATGATCAGTTGCATCATCGAATACGCCAGAGCCCTCTATAACGGACCAGAAGCCTGTTTCTGCCAACGCTGCTGAAGGAGCATTACCTGTCAATACAGTTTCGTAGGCACAAATCTCCTGACGCGTACCAACAGTTGCTTCCGTTGCACTATTATTGGTAATGATTACATCATCAAAACTACTACAGCCATTTTTAGTCAAGGTCCAGCGCAAGGTATTCGCACCGCGGCCAAGATTACTGATAGTAGCTGCAGGGTTGGTTCCGTTGTCAAATACACCGGTTCCCATTCCAGCCGGAATTGACCATTGTCCGCTTACTCCCGGTCCCGGAACTGTTCCTCCAAGAGTAATGGCATCTCCACAAACCGATACATCATCACCGGCATCTACATTAAGTGCATTATTACGTATGGTCACCGTTGCCACACGTATACACGATCCGTTTTGAATGGTCCATGTTAACTGTGTTTCACCATGCGGAATATTATTGAGATTAATGGTACTTGCATTGACGTTTGGTGCTATGCCAGCCGAACCTCCAACTACTTTCCATGTACCTGTTTCTCCTGCTGCAGGTGCAGTACCAGATATTGTTGTGAAATCATCCTGACAATCCAGATCAATCATTGTTGTTGCAATGCCAGCGCTATTAAAGATCTCCGGTTCCGTTGGTAGGTTGTTCATGACATTCACCGAAGCCTTGCTTTCGCAACCATTTTTAACCAATGTCCATTCTATGGTGTTAAGACCAACAGCTAAACCTGTAATTATAGCTTCATTTGGTGATGTTGGTGTTGTGATACTACCTCCACCACTTGTTATTGTCCAGTAGCCGGTTTGTCCATCTGAAAGATCAATGTCGGTACCGGTCACAACAACTGTTCCATCACATGTTGATGTTGTATTGGCTCCAACACTAATAGTTAACTGGTCGTTAAACAAACTAACATCATCAGAATTGACACACAATGTAGTATTGTTTGTCACCGTCCATCTAAAGACACTCTCTCCTTTTGAGATACCTGTTACATTGGCATCAGGCTTATTAATATCGGACGGTACAATTTGAGCTGTACCACTAACAACTGTCCATCTGCCTGTATATCCGGCTCCCGGATTCGTAGCATTCAGCTGATGCGTATCACTACAAACTCCATAAATATCAGTACCTGCATTGGCAACTGGTAATGGATTTACTGTTATAATGACTGGATCAGATATTTCACTGTTACCGCAGTCATTAATAGCAGTAACTCTGATTTCGCCACTAAAGTTGTTATAACCATCTTTTACATTCAATACCACTTCGGTACCGTCAGAAACACCATCAAATTCTAATCCATCCGGTATAGTCCAACTATAAGAGCTGGCATTAGTAACCGGGTTGGTTCTGAAACGCATGCCTGTTTGTCCTTCACAAATACTTAGTGAACCAGTTGTTGTTGGCACATCTGGTTTAACCGGCAGTGGGCTGGCGGTAATACCAAGGCTTGAAGAAACTCCATCATTACATGCATTAACCCCCTTAACAGATATATCGGCACTGCCGGTAAAGGTCGCAGATACCTCAATTGTTATGCTTGTTGTTCCATTACCAGCAATTATGGTTCCTACAGAAGCCGGAACAGTCCAATCATATGATGAGGCACCTGTAATCGGATCAATAGTATATGTATGGGTGCTTCCCTGGCAAACAATCATATCACCTGTTACTGGTCCTGCATCCTGAGGATTTTGCTGAACATTAACAGTGACAATGGTTCCATCTGCAACAGGTACATCACATCCATTATTATCAGAAACACTAATTAACTGATATACGGTTGTTTCAATTGGAGAAACCGGAAGTTTGAACACATTACCTGCGCCAAGAGGAATGGCATTAACCGTTTTATTAACTCCATCCTCTGAGTAAGTCACCTGATAATCAGGGGAACCTGTAGGAAATGTAAAGATCAACTCGGACGATCCACCAAAACAGATGGATGTATTGGCCGGATCAATGGCCATAGTTACACTCGGCAATTCATTCACTGTAATGTTAACTGAACCACTGACTGTACCGCTACAGTTAGCATCGTTAACCGATACTAAATCATATGTTGTATCGCTTAGGGGTGATACTGTAATATTCGTAATTCGATTAATTACCGTTATTGATGTATTGGTTGTTCCATCGCTGTAAACAACATCACAAGGCAGTTGACCAACAGGAACGTTAATCTGTAATTGAGCACTTTCACCCGAACA
>JAKSBD010000466.1 GCA_022361295.1 Bacteroidales bacterium | reverse complement strand
CTTATATCTTGTGTCTTAACTTATTATTGGTTTTCTGGACTCAATTTACGGACAGCAGCAGCTGCCTGCCACATTTCAGAATCGTTAAGCTCCTTCAATTCAGCATCTAACTTCACCCTGTAATCTTCCTGGCTGTTAGAGTCGATTGAACGCTGTGCTTCGTTTCCTGCAGCAACCTCAGAATATAGCTTTTCGAAAACAGGCTTAGTAGCATCGCGGAAAGGCTTCCACCAATCCAACGCACCACGCTGAGCAGTTGTTGATGTATTGGCATACATCCAGTCCATACCGTTTTCAGCAACTAACGGCATAAGGCTTTGCGTTAATTCTTCAACCGTTTCATTAAATGCTTCTGAAGGTGTGTGACCATTGGCGCGCAACACTTCATACTGAGCAGCAAAAATACCCTGGATACATCCCATTAATGTTCCGCGTTCGCCTGTTAAATCTGAGTATACCTCGCGTTTAAAGTCTGTTTCAAATAAATAACCTGAACCAACACCGATACCTAATGAGATAACACGGTCTTTAGCTTTTCCGGTAGCATCCTGGAAAATAGCATAAGAAGAGTTCAAGCCACGTCCCTCTAAAAACATGCGACGCAAAGAAGTACCAGAACCTTTAGGAGCCACAAGGATTACATCCACATCAGCCGGTGGTACAATACCCGTACGATCCTTATAGGTAATACCGAATCCATGCGAGAAATAAAGGGCCTTACCCGGCGTCAGGTACTTCTTAACGGTATCCCACATCTGAATCTGACCAGCGTCAGAAAGCAAGTATTGGATAATTGTGGCCTTTTCAAGCGCCTCTTCAATTTCGAAAAGTGTTTCACCAGGAACCCAACCGTCAGCGATTGCCTTATCCCATGTTTTTGATTCCTTGCGCTGACCAACAATTACGTTAAAACCGTTGTCTTTAAGGTTAAGGGATTGCCCTGGACCTTGCACACCGTAACCAATTACAGCAATCGTTTCGTCTTTTAAAACTTCACGTGCTTTTTCCAATGGGAACTCTTCCCTCATTACAACGTTTTCTTCAACGCCTCCAAAATTAATTTTTGCCATGATTCTATTTGATTAATGTTTATACGTTATAGTTGACTAGAAGCCTAAGTTTAGCTGCCAGCTTTTTTTTAATTAGTCTTGTTTCTAAATGTCTTATATCTAATCCAAAAGACTTTTTTCCTTTTCCAGTTTCTTCAGATAATTTGAAAGCAACTCTTCTTTTAGCTTTGTTACAGCAATGCGTCCCGAGCGAACAAATTGCTGAACACCAAAGTGATCCAGTTTTTCAAACAGTTCCTGGGTTTCGCGTTTATGCCCGGTCTTTTCAATAACCGTGTATTCCTTTGTCACCTCCAGAATACGTGCACCATACTGGCGAACGAGTCGTTCAATCTCATTGCTATTTAGCAACGATTCTGTTTTTACTTTATATAATGCCACTTCCTGATGAACGATTTCATCAGCGGTAAATACATAGGCTTTAATAACATCAATGCGTTTTTCGATTTGCAACAGCAATTTATTGACTTGTTCGCGCGATGTAAATACCACAATGGTAAATTTATGAATACCCGGAATGGCTGATTCTGAAGTCGTCAGGCTCTCAATGTTAATATGACGACGGGTAAACACTGTTGTAACCTGGTTTAACAGGCCGACGTGGTTTTCAGAATATATTGATAATGTGAATTCTTGTTTCATTTTTTTTAAGTATCAAGATTAAAGTATCAAGTATCAAGACGATTACCTTCTTTGGTCTTATGTCTTGTATCTTACGTCTTATGTCTTTTTATTCAAGGCGAATATCTGAAACCGAAGCACCCGTTGGTACCATTGGGAACACATTACCTTCTTTCTCGACTACCACCTCTAACAAATAAGCTCCTTTGTGCTCTGCCATACGCTGAACTGCCTCATCAAGATTATCTCGCTCAGTCACTTTTTCAGTAGCTATACCATACCCTTTGGCTATTGTTTGAAAGTCAGGATTAATTAACTCTGTCGAAGCATAGCGCCTGTCGAAGAATAACTCCTGCCACTGGCGCACCATACCAAGAAAGTTATTATTTAACAAGATGATTTTCACATCGGCCTGTGTCTGGAAGATGGTTCCTAACTCCTGAATAGTCATCTGGAAGCCACCATCACCAACAAATAAACAAACCGGACGATCGGGTTGACCCAATTTAGCTCCCATAGCTGCCGGTAAACCAAAGCCCATAGTACCTAAACCACCTGATGTAACTACGCTTCGCGACTGCTTAAACTTAAAATAGCGCGATGCCATCATCTGGTGCTGACCCACATCGGTTACAACAATAGCATTATCATCGTACTTCTCTGTTACACGACGAATTACCTCACCCATTGTTAAGCCTTCCTTAGCAGGATGTAATTCCGGTTGAATAATCTTTTGCTCTTCAATCTTATCACAGGCTTTAAATTCGCTCAACCAGGCCTCATGGCTATTTTTAGAAACCATATCAGTAATCATTGGTAACGAGTCTTTCACGTCACCCAATACCGGTACATCTGCATAAATTATTTTATTTATTTCAGCAGGATCTATTTCTAAATGAACCACTTTAGCATTGGTTGCATATTTTTGAACATTACCGGTCACACGATCATCAAAACGCATTCCTATAGCAATGATTAAATCAGCTTCGTTAGTTTTAACATTAGGTCCATAGTGCCCGTGCATACCTAACATACCTACGTTTTGCTCAAAATCAGATGGCATGGCAGATAAACCTAATAAGGTCCAGGCTGCAGGAATACCTGTTTTCTTAAGGAACTCCATCAATTCGTTTTCAGCGCCTCCCAAAACAACACCCTGTCCAACTAAGGCCAATGGTTTTTTAGCCAGGTTTATTAATTGAACGGCCTCGGCAACCTTATCTTTTTTTACGGCTGATTTAGGTTTATAACTACGTACCTTATCAACTGTCTTATATTC
This sequence comes from Bacteroidales bacterium, assembly GCA_022361295.1. Taxonomy (GTDB): domain Bacteria; phylum Bacteroidota; class Bacteroidia; order Bacteroidales; family Marinilabiliaceae; genus Carboxylicivirga. Next base: position 5,751 of record JAKSBD010000466.1, on the reverse strand, counting down.
AAAATCGAACTGTGCGAATTGCGCATCCTTGGTGATGTCAATCAAAACCGGTCCCGGACGTCCCGAACGCGCAATATAAAATGCTTTTGCGATGGCTTCAGGAATTTCTTCTGCTCGCTTTACCTGGTAGTTCCATTTAGTGATTGGTTGGGTAATACCCACCACATCAGTTTCCTGAAAAGCATCAGTACCCAACAATGGCGATGCCACCTGACCACTAATAACAACTAAAGGTGTAGAATCTACCATGGCATCGGCAATACCAGTTACGGCATTGGTTGCACCCGGTCCACTTGTTACAAAGCAAACGCCAACTTTGCCAGTGACTCGTGCATAACCCTGAGCCGCATGAACAGCACCCTGCTCATGACGTGTTAAAATGTGGTTTAACTTATCCTGGTAGTGGTAAAGTGCATCATACACCGGCATAATTGCACCACCCGGGTAACCGAATAACAAATCTACTCCTTCATGCAATAAAGATTGCATTAATGCTTCGGAGCCACTCATTCGTTTCAATGTCGTTTCTTTGGCTTCCATGGTTGTTTGCGTTTGTGTTTCCATTTTTTATAGATTTTTAGACGATCGGGTTGCAGACTATTAGATGACTTACATTGTGGTTAATCCACCGGTCTAACAACCTCCTGCCTATTGGTCTAATTTTTAGTCAATCAATCTTACTGCGCCCTGGTCAGCTGCGCTTACCAGGCTGGCATAAGCTCTAAGAGCTTTAGACACGTACCTTTCGCGATTAACAGGCTTAAATGCCTGCTCGCCTTTTGCTTCTTCAGCTGCTCTTCTTTGAGCCAGCTCATCATCACTAATCTGTAATTCTATTTTTCGTTCAGGAATATCAATTAATATTGGATCACCATTTTGGACAAGCGCGATGTTACCTCCGCCAGCGGCTTCGGGCGATGCATGCCCTATTGATAGGCCAGATGTACCTCCAGAAAAGCGACCATCGGTTAACAAGGCACATTCTTTACCTAAATGCCTTGATTTTAAATATGAAGTAGGGTACAGCATCTCTTGCATACCAGGGCCACCTTTGGGTCCTTCGTAGCGGATGATGACCACATCACCGGCCTTTACTTCATCAGAAAGAATACCTTCACAGGCATCATCCTGAGATTCGTAAACACGTGCTGTTCCTTTAAACGTGAAGATGGACTCATCAACACCAGCTGTTTTGACAATGCAGCCTTTCTCGGCCAGGTTACCAAACAACACGGCCAGGCCACCATCTTTAAAGTAAGCCCCTTCCACACTACGGATACAACCTTTCATGCGATCCAGGTCCAACTCGGCATATTGCGTTTTTTGCGAGCCCATGGTCAGGTTGAACATCCCTGCCGGAGCACTGCTATATACCTCCTTTGCTTCATCAGAAACAGCATTTGCCATTACATCATATGCTTCTAAGGCCTCTTTTAAACTTGGGAAATCAACACGGCTCACATCGGTGTGTAATAAACCACCACGATTTAACTCGGCCAAAATACCCATTATACCACCCGCACGGTTCACATCCTCAATGTGGTAATGTGAATTGGGCGCCACCTTACACAACACGGGTGTTGTGCGCGATAAGCGATCGATATCATCCATGGTGAAATTTACCCCTGCCTCGTGTGCTATAGCCAGAATATGCAGTACAGTATTGGTGGATCCACCCATAGCAATATCCAGTGTCATGGCATTTTCAAAAGACTTATAGCTGGCAATTGAACGTGGTAACACCGATTCATCGCCCTCACCATAATAACGATTCGTGATATCTACTATCAAATCGGCAGCTTTTTCGAACAAACGCTTACGATTTACATGTGTTGCCACAATTGTTCCGTTACCGGGTAAAGCTAAACCAATGGCCTCATTAAGGCAATTCATTGAATTGGCAGTGAACATACCCGAGCAGGAACCACATGTAGGACAAGCATTACGCTCCACCTCATCCACTTCTTCATCGGATACAGAATCATCAGCAGCCATTACCATAGCATCAACCAAATCAAGTGCCTTACCCCCGGCTTTACCAGCTTCCATAGGACCACCCGAAACAAACACCGTTGGAATGTTTAAACGCATGGCTGCCATCAACATCCCTGGCGTAATTTTATCACAATTACTGATACAAACCATAGCATCCACCTTGTGTGCATTAGCCATGTATTCAACACTATCAGCTATAATATCACGCGATGGCAAAGAGTACAGCATACCGTCGTGCCCCATAGCAATCCCATCATCAATAGCAATGGTATTAAACTCAGCTGCAAAGCAGCCATTTGCTTCAATGCGTTGTTTCACCATTTGACCAATGTCGTGCAAATGCACATGGCCCGGCACAAACTGTGTAAACGAATTGACAACAGCAATAACAGGCTTGCCAAAATGACTCTCTTTCATTCCATTGGCTCGCCATAAACTTCTGGCTCCAGCCATTCGTCGGCCTTGTGTTGATGTTGCGCTTCTTAGTGTCTTTTGCATTTTTACTTTCTGTTTGTATCAAAAAAAAGAGCTTTTCTCGTATGTGTGAGAAAAGCTCTTAGTATCTTATAATCTTTCGTTTATCTACATAGCATTCTCACTCCTCTAGGTTCTAATAATAATGACCACGAGAATAATAATAATATCGAGAATGAGTGATAAATTGAATTTCATCTTGCTCTTTGCTTTTGCGGTGTATCAATTTCACTGACCCACCATTTTTTGCTTTTTACGTTAGCAAATGTAGGATTGATTTTCTTAACTCCAAAGAAATAGTCAAAAAAATATCAAATAATTTTACGATTTGACATTTTAGACCTTTTTTATCTTACTATTTTTAGTGCTCTTATATATATAAGGTATGGTTCGAAATTCAACGACTAATAAAAGACTTTTATATCCCATTCTTACCCGCTGTATTTCTTTCATTTACAGTACTCCATTAAAAACTCCAACTTTAACTGCAAATGTAAGTTCAATTCACAGAGTGACAAATGTCATTTTTTCGGAACTTTAGTCGTATCATCTTTTAGCGCGAGGAACTCTTCAAAAACCAGATTAATGGCTTCCATCATTTTATAATCAGACAATTCAGGATTAATTTTATGTTTTGTCCGTAAGAAGACCATAAAGGAATCCAATTCAGCCCCATCGAATTTGGTGAGATACTGCATATTTTTACGTGAAGTCATTTCTCTAAATCGTTCGTATCGCTTTTCACGGGCAGCAAAAAGGTCGTATTTCCTTTCGGCTCTTGTTTTGGCTCCACTGCCAAAACCGATGCCGACACCAAAGGTCTTTTCCTGCTCCTTCTTTTTCTTACGAACCTCACGAATATCAACATAAACCGGCATACTAATGTCTTTGGAGGGGATCATATCCATATTGGCAACCATATGCCTGAATGACGCATACGATTTAAACATCAGCACATCAACAGAGCCTAGTTCATAAGTCTTTTCTTTAACAACCCAGAACAAGGTATCGGTCAACATTTGTTCGTTTACAACAAGCAGAGTATCCTGGTAACCTAAACATCGAAAAAAGAGGGTATCATCTACTGCTGTATTTAACTTAAAAACACCATCCTCATGTGTTTCTTTTCCAAAACCGGTCTGGCTGTTTGCAATAAAAGCAAACGGCACAACGGTCGAACTGTCTGAATGAATCACTTTACCTATCAATAAATGCTTATCATCTTCATCCTGCGCTAAGCCCGACAAGCAAAAAGCAGTCAATACGATCAACAAATATATTCTTTGAATCTCCACCCTATCACTTTTCTTTATATGCATTATACAAATCAATTACCTTGTACTTAACGCTTAGTGGCGTATCTTTTCGGTTAAGTTTAATATTGGCATTGCAATAGATAATAAAATCCTGCAGTGCCTCCCCTTCCAGGCCGGAAACCTCGGCCATCAAATCAACGGTTAACATACTGCGCTGTTTTTCTGAACTTAACAGCTTCATGTACCTTCTTTTATTCTTATCCGTTTTACTGGTGTAATAATCAATAAATCTAAAAGGAGCCACAACAGCTGCATATACCGGCGGAGGTCCGCTATAATCTGGCCGTATATCATCCGGAATCGCAGGCTTTTGCCCCAGCTTAATATCCTCAGGCAGCATTAAATCCATTTCTTCACGTTTTGATTTACTATCCTTTAACCTGTTCAGGTATGCATTGTAATGGATATTGGAGTTAATGTCAACCTGTTGTATTTGGTAGCTGGTTTGATCAAGCGAAAAAATGTACTTCAAATCAGCGTCAACTTTTAAACTATCAAGATGAACAACACGCGGCTCAAAGCCCAGGGCAAGAATTTTAATACTATCGTTGGCATCAAGTATTACCCTAAATTCACCAATAGAATCGGCTGCAAACATATTAAGCTTTTTATAGCTGGCTATCTGGGCTAAAGGAATGGGTTTATGATCAGACTTTCGCACAACCTTTCCGTGTAACCACACTTGCTCCTGCGCCTTTAAACTGACAGTTACTAAGCTGCTTAAAAAAATAACATATGTAAGTATTCTTAATATCATGCAACAGGGTTAGGGAAAGCTAATATAAATGAGAACAAAGCGAAGTACAGATAATTTCAACAAACGTTTAAATATTAACAGGTTTTAACAGTTTAAGTGGGTGTTTGTCCATTTGCATGGAACACGATTATCATCTTTAATGACAGATTACCTTTAAATATGACTTCCTTTTCAGTTCAACGACTTACCGCTTCTGAAACTGCATAAGCAAATCCCATATTTTATAGCGCAAGGTTACGGTCGTATCATTAGACTCTACCTGTATATTGGCATTACAATAGGCGATAAAATCGTTTAATTGATCGCCTTCATATCCACAAACACCTTTAATCAGTTCGCGAGTCAGTTTCTTCTGTTGTTTTTCGTAGGCCAGTAGCTTCATCATTTTTCGTTTTCGCTTTTCTGACCTGGCAGTATAATAATAAAGAACATCTACGGGCTTATAAATAAAATCGCTTATCATTGGGCCTCTTTTAAACGTAGGCAGTACATCAACAGGTATTTCAGGCTGTCGCCCTAATTGTATGTGCGATGGCAATTGCAAATCCATCTCCATCTGCTTACTTCGCAGAGCCTTTAACTCGTCAAGATAATTCGCGTAATGACGATTGGAATTAATATCAACACGATCAATCATATAAGACATTGGTTCCAGTAAAAAGGAATACATCAGATCTGCATCAATATACATACTGTCAAGATTGATGGTTAAAGCCTTGTAACCTATTGCTACAATTTTGATGCTATCATTAGAGTCCAGTATAACTCTAAATTGCCCGAGAGAATCAGCAGCAAACAGTTTCATGTTCTTATAACTGGCAATTTGAGCAAGCGCTATGTGCTTATTGTTATCTTTATTGACAACCTGGCCATGAAGCCACACTTGCTTGTGCTGGGCAATAGTGCTAACAGATATTATTAGGAACAATATGATGTGGTAATACTGCTTCACTTGTTAAAATTAGGTTAGGGTAAATTAGTATATTTTTTATTAGAAAAACAATAGCTTTTTTGGCTCTGGAAGTTAATATATGTCAACCACTTCTGTGTAATCATGTGATTTAACTATTACTACCACTGAAAACACGGAAACACAATGAAGTAAATACATACCAACTATTTCTGTGAAATTCTGTGCTTTCCGTGGTTTAACTATTACTACCACTGAAAACACGGAAATGCACTGAAGAAAATACATATTAACTATTT
>JAKSBD010000450.1 GCA_022361295.1 Bacteroidales bacterium | reverse complement strand
GCAAATAGTGGCTATCTCATAACCGCCAAACGTGGCTAATATCTCTTTAGCATCATTAATATTAGAGTGTAACTCCAATGCTTTATTTATTACTCCTGCTTTGTGTTTTATACCATCTGAATCCAGACCTGTACCGGCACCTGTTGCTTCAGTTGAGCTGTAACCGGCATATTTACATAGTAGTGCTGTTGCTGCAGTTGTGTTGCCAATTCCCATCTCACCAAAACCAATAATATTGGTGCCTTTTCTGTGTAGTTGTTCAACAACCGATGCACCATTGTTCATGGCTGTATCACACTCTTCAAGTGTCATGGCCGGTTCAACAGCAAAATTACGCGTTCCTTTTCTAACCTTTAAATTCAACAGCTGCTCCGATGGTTCAAAATCATAATTTACACCAGTGTCAGCCACTAACAGATTAATGTTGTTCTGACGACAGAATACATTTATGGCAGCGCCGCCTCCTAAAAAGTTCATGACCATTTGAAAAGTTACCTCTTGTGGAAACGGACTAACTTTTTCCTGGGTTATACCATGATCGCCGGCACAAACCAAAATAGATGGTTGACTGAGTTGAGGTGTTAGTGTGTTTTGAATCCGGCACACTTTAAAGGCAATTTTCTCCAAAGTGCCCAATGAACCCAGCGGCTTTGTTTTTAAGTCGATTTTCTTCCGGATCTGTTCATCCAGGCTTGTTTCAACAGTAGTGATTTTTGACTCCTGCATTGTTAATTGATTAATAGTTTAACATGCTTCAGGAGGATACATGAAAGGCATTAGCTTAAACGCTAATAATTTTCACTTTACCCCGAAGTATCATGTTAAGGCAGGTCTTCTGGCTTACCTCAGTTTTGTTACCTTCCCATACGCCTATGACGGATAGTGGTGTGCTACAAAACTCTGTTGTGAGGCTTACAGCTACGGGGATAGCTCCGGAATTTGCAAAGTGCAGCACCGGATTCCCATTTTAAGCTTAATGCACCTTAACAGCTGCAAAAATAGAAATAATAGAGCTTAACACCTTAATTCCAATAGAAATTATCTGTTGTACACCTAAGTGTTAATTTAACAGGAGGTAAGGGTGAAGCACTTTGGTGTTCGAAAAGAAGTTTTATAAGCGTATATATCTATGCTTCATGTGAATACACAAAGGAACGCGTGAGGATACGCGCACCAGCGAAGGGGTTGGCTTCAGTGTTTTTCTGTGTCTTCTGTGGTTTAATACACTTTTCTTAATCTTCCGAGTATTTCCGTGCCTTCAGTGGTTAAAAGCAATCTTCCGTGTAATTCTGTGTCTTCCGTGGTTAAAACAATCTAACCTTATCTTCCGAGTATTTCCGTGCCTTCAGTGGTTAAAAGCAATCTTCCGTGCAATTCTGTATCTTCTGTGGTTTAATACACTTTTCTCAATCTTCCGAGTATTTCCGTGCCTTCCGTGGTTAAAACAATCTTCAGTATATTTCCGT
>JAKSBD010000274.1 GCA_022361295.1 Bacteroidales bacterium | reverse complement strand
GTATAGGCCACACTGTTGATGCGAGGCTGGGGTGTTACGCAGCTGAGGCCATAACGAAAGACATTGACCTCCGAAAAACCTTCATTCTGGAAGCGGGCGCGGCTTTCGCGGTCCACAGCCCTCACCTGCCAGGCGTAGCTCATGCCATCGATCAGTGGCGGCATGCCCATGTCGTAGAGGAAGTTGGGGTCATTGCTTTCATCGCTGAAGATGGGCTGACTCACACGTGCCACTTCGTAGGGGTCGCGCCCCGTGGGCATGATCTCCCACAGACTGAAGCGGTAGTATACATCGGCCTCGGGGTCGGTGGGCAGGGTGCCCATCCACGAAAAACGGATGTTGGGTTCGGTTTGCGGGTTGACCTCGGTCTTATTCAGTGGGAAGGATAGTCGCGGTGCCCGTGTCAGGTATATCATTGCCATGCCCGGGAAGGACTGCGATACCTTCATGCCACGGTAGTAATCGTGTATGTCCACCCATATGCGGTATACGCCTTCGGGCAGTCGGCCGTTGCGCTGGTATTCATTACGGCTGTAGCCTTCAAATATCAGGTTATTGGGATTAAACAGGGGCTCCAGGTCAAGGCCTGTCACTGTTTCGGTGAGGCCACCATCCAGCATGTAAGGCTGCTGTTGCAGGTCGGGTTTGGTATATAAATGCACGCCGTTGCCTTGTATGTGCAGGCTAAACTTAACGGGGTACTGATCCAGTGCCACATCATCAACCACCACATTAAGCTGCATACGGCCCGGCTCAGAGGCGAAAGCACTTAATGAGTAGGGCATTGGTGGGTTAAGTACTGTGTAGGTTCTGATTGGGTAGGTGGTTTGTGCTATCATTGAGGATAGGCTGATAATGAGGAAAAGCATCACCGCAGAGACGCGGAGGCGGGTTTGAGAGAGGTGAGCGGTGAGCGATGAGATGTGAGAAATAATGTTGACCGCGGAGGCGCGAAGGCGCAGTGGTGCTATGAATAGCAGAAAACGTAAAGCGAAGTGCATT
>JAKSBD010000449.1 GCA_022361295.1 Bacteroidales bacterium | reverse complement strand
TCGAATTTGGTTAGATGGTAATTTATACAAGCGACGTCCATTATAGGCCGTTTTAAAATGAGGTGGAAAATGACCTGATTTACCAATTAATTCGCCATTAAGGTATACTTCATCAGCATCGTCAATGTACCCCAGGTCGAGCCATAGACTTAGCTTTTCTGCATCATTCCCTATTTTAACTTCTTTGCGATACCAGGCAAAGCCATCGTATCCGTTAAAGCCTTGGTGTTCCCACATTGATGGAACAGGTATTTGCTCCCAGTTAAAATGATTGAAGTGGTAACGCGCCCAGTCAGTATTATCGCCAATGGAGAAATACCATTGGCCGTTTAACGATCTGTAATCGCGAAGGTTTTTGTCATCTTGTCCTTGTACGGCAAAACAAAGGAAAAGGAAGGCTAAAGTGGTGATATGTCTTATAATTCTTTTCATAATTAGTTATTTAGCCATTCCCAGAATACATCAAAGTAACTCGGTTCCTTTTTTACCATTTTCTTAAAGCGCTCAAATTGTTCTTTGGTCATAATTCCAACAGGACCTTCATATATTCCTCCATCAATACCGCTGTCAACAACGCGCACGGCAATGGTATTTTGTCCGTAAGTATTAATAAGTGATTGAGGTATTTTATAGGCTCTAAGTGTTGTATATGCCTGGTATGAACCGTTCAACCCTCTGGCTAATGATGAACGTGTTGCACCGGGGGATACGCCACCAATACGCGTGCCATTTAACCAGGTTTTATCTTCATCATCTATTTTTCCAAGCAGTAAAATCAATTCTTCATTTGCCAGGTGACTAGGTAAGCTAAAGCTTGTGCGATACCAGGCTACACCATCATAGCCGGGCCATCCTTCGTTTTCCCAATAGGCAGGAACTTTTATTTCACTCCAGTCAGAATCATCATAGTCAATTTGCTCTGCACCCCTTTGGTTATGAACTGTAAATTTCCAGGTACCCGAAAGGTTAAGAGACAAAAGCTTATTGGTCAGGTTGGTGTTTAAGGATACAGGACCGCGAATAATGCCGCCCTCATTATAATAATCGTATACACGTATGGCAATAATATTATCACCTTTCTTCCAGAAATCGTTAGGGATGGTATACAAGCGAGGTTTGTCATACGCAGTTTGTGTATTTGGAGGCATGCCACCCGATTTGCCAGCCAGCTTACCATTGATATATACTTCATCGGCATCGTCGATACTGCCTATGCGTAAAATTAAATCGTGGTCAGGTATGATATCCAGTCGAATGGTTTTACGATACCATGCAAAGCCGTTATAATCATTGTAACCTTGCGATTCCCAGCTGCCGGGTACTCGTATATGCTGCCATTGACTATCATCAAAGTCCGGGTTTTTCCACTGTTCGTTATCACCGATGCTAAACTTCCAGTTGCCTTCAAGGAATTGTTCCTCCTGAAGTAGCTGGGAGCTGACTATAGCGCTGCCACTGAAAAGCAGAATGGTTAATAGAGCGAAGTATTTTAGTGTTTTAGCTATCATAGTATTTATCGACGATTAAAAGTAAGGATAATCAGTAATTTTCCAAAAATCGAATTAAAATCCAGGCGAACGGAGATTACTTCTAGTGCTCAACATGTTGAAAGTTAATAGGGAAACGAACTGTTTTACCTTGTAGCGATGAGTTAACGGCGTAAAACTCTTTGTCCTTAAGTGTTGATACAACATAATTCATTAATTGCTCGTCTTCACCATTAATTTTATGGAAGATTAATTTATTGTCTTTGTCAACACGAAACTTCACATATATCGTTTCCGAATTATCTGGTTTCAAATAATCAAAACTAGGGCCGCGTAAAGATTTACGAAGTTCTTTGTTTAATTGTTTGCAACATTTTTTCATTGCTACTTCTTCCGGCGTGCGTGCCATAGTGGTTGTACTTAGTCCGATTAAAATCACCAATACTGAAAATAAATTTCTTGCTTTCATAATTCAAGTTTTTTATGTGGTTTATAACTTATTTACAAAAGCAAATGTATAGGGCCGATAACACCACTTCGTCAAAAGGATGTCATCTGTTGTCATTAATTGTCATAGAAATGTCATGAATGAGTTTATTCGTTTAAAAATTAAGGAGTTTAATTGTTGATTTGCTAAACTGGCTCTGAAGTTTCAGCAGAGCAAACAACACGCTTCAACCGTTAATTTATTTAAGCAGGCTATTAATTTGCAGCGGAATTTGCAACAGTTATCTATTGAATCGTCGAATTGTTAATTTCCGATATCATAGATCATCAATCATAAATCTTAAACCTCGGAATGATAGAAGAGTAGAGTATTCTTAATCATTTCAGGAAAAATAGACTTAACCCTGAACCTGGAACCCTTAACCTTGTACC
>JAKSBD010000309.1 GCA_022361295.1 Bacteroidales bacterium | reverse complement strand
TTCCAGCCATATACCATGTTTAGGGATAGTGATGGTAACTATACCAATATGAATGGTTATAAATATTTCACACCTGTATTGAATGATATGGTACCAACAGAACAATTCCCCTATTCTGATTGGTCTTATAACTCGGCACTGGAGATGACTAAGCGTACTTTTAAAGTCAAGGAGTTATCTACCCGAATCCAAGCCGGATTAAATTTTAAACTAATGCCTGGCCTTACAGCAAGCAGTAAGTTGATGTATGAAGAGTATCGTCGTAAGGATAAGCGTATCTACGATGGCGATTCATTTGCCATGCGCCAAATGGTTAACCAGACATCTGCATGGATTACAAATCCGGGAATGACAGTAACACAGCACATGCCAACTGGAGGTGGCTTAACAGAAAATAATACAACGATTAAGAATTATAACTTCCGTAACCAATTGAATTTCTACAGGGTTTTTAATGATATACACTCTTTTAACTTTGTAGCAGGTACAGAAGTCTCAAGCCGTGTTGTTGATCAAAGTTCAGAAGCAGATGTATATGGTTATGATGACGAACGTCTAAGTGTAGGACGTATGATCGTACCTTATGATGAATATTTACCTACATGGTTAGGTTCTCCAATGATATATGCACGTTATGATGGATACCCTGTAACTTTGGATGATGTGCGTAGTTTTGGATATGCAACCGACCGTTATTTTTCACTTTATGGAAACTTATCGTATACCTACAATGATAAATATACAGCGTCAGTTAGTGCACGAAACGATGCTTCCAATTTAATTACAGATGATCCGGAATATCGTTATTCACCATTCTGGTCAGTAGGTGGTACATGGCAGGTATCTAAAGAAGAGTTTCTAAGTGATGCTAAGTGGTTAAACCGATTAACACTGCGTGCAACATATGGTTATAACGGTAATGTTGATCCTTCAACATCATTCCGCCCGTTAATTGGTATCAGTAGTTCGGCCAACCCATATTCACGTGAAACTACAGCATCTATCGCCAGTTATGGAAATCCAACATTACGATGGGAGAAGACTAGAACAACCAATATTGGTGTTGACTTTGCCTTATGGGGTAACAGGCTGAATGGTTCGGTTGATGTGTATAATAAACTGGGAACTGATTTAATCGTCAATCAATCAATACCATCAATGAATGGAACAACCACGGCCAAAATTAATAATGGTGAAATGGTTAATAAAGGAATCGAAATTAAGCTAGGTACTTCTATTCCAATCGTTGGTAATGATATTAAGTGGTACGGTAATCTGAACTTTGCCTATAATAAGAATGAAGTTACTAAGTTCTTTAAAACTACCTATTGGGCTTCCGAGTTAACTAACGGTGGTACAGGAGGCTATTCTGAAGGTTTGGATGCCAATACTTTCTGGTCGTATAAGTACGGTGGTATGCACGATTTTGGAATGGGAGAAGTACCTGCTGTTCAGGGGAAAGATGGTAACATGTATGCTTTAACAAATTTACCACGTTTTGCCGATATGCGTGATGTACTATATGCCGAAGGTACCCGGGTTGCTCCTTATATTGTCGGTTTTACAAATACCTTTAAGGTGAAGGATTTTGATGTGTCATTTGTCTTCACTGGTAAGTTTGGACACGAGTTCCGTCGTACAGGTTTTGATTATAATCCTTTGTGGGGTGGTACTGTTGGTGTTAACAGCATGTATGCTGAAGCTCGCGATGGTGATCAAAATGAGATTATTCCAATTCCGGATAATGAGCCATTGTATTATCGTTATGGCTGGAATACGGATGTTATGTCTTACCTAACGGCCAATGCATCACATATCCGCTTCCAGGAATTGAATGTTACTTATAATTGTCCTAAAAGATGGACATCAAAGATTGGTTTAACAGGTTTGCAGGTATATGCGCAAGGAAATAATCTGGGTACAATACTATTCAATGATTATGATGAGGACCCTGAATACCCGTTGGGCACTATTAAGCCACAACGCGTATATACATTGGGTTTAAGAGTTAATTTATAATTAGTTAGAAATTAACATTTAAAAAGATTAAAATGAAAGATACAAAATATATACTGATTCTATTGGTGGCAATAGTATTCGCATCTTGTGACGATTTTTTAAGTGAACCACCAAATAAATCTGCCAGTGTTGTTCCAACAACAACCGAGCAATTAGGGTACCTCTTTAATGGTTTTATGACCGATCGTAATGAACTGGAAGGAAACAAGGATTTTATTTTTGGCAGTGATGATTTTGGTTTACTCACCAGGTTAGAAGAAAACAGACCAGGACTATATGATCCTGTTGTTGCCTTATATTCTACCTGGGACGTCAATTACATACATATTCAGGATAATGGCGGATATTATCCTCAGGAGTGGAAGCGTATTTTTACAGCTAACATGGTATTAAGTGAGTTAGGAAATGTGAGTGAATCAGATAATGAATCTAAGGATGATCTAAAAGCAGAGGCACATTTTTTTAGAGCTTATAGCTATTTCCAGTTGGTAAATACATATTGCCTACCTTATTCTGCAGCTAATTTAAATGAACCCGGTTTAACTATTAAGGCCTCCACCAGCTTTGAGGAATCAAGCGAGCGCGTATCATTGAAGGAAACCTGGGACTTTATTTTGACCGATCTAGAAATTGCATTGGAATTAAATCGTGACCTTGAATTGCTGGATGGAGGTTACCGTACATGGAGAGCATCTACACCAGCAATTAATGCCTTTGCAGCAC
>JAKSBD010000282.1 GCA_022361295.1 Bacteroidales bacterium | reverse complement strand
TATATGGCTATGTCTTTCTCGTGAGCCTTACCTTCATACAATTGTATCACCTCGCCTACTGCATCTGTTACCTTTACCACTTTAGGCATAATATCGGTGCGGTTTATTTGTACCCTTGACCATTCAAGCAGGTTTTCCAGCAAATCAAAATTGCTGGATGCTGAATCATACATTAAATCTGCCATCGTTTTGGCTTCATCAAGATCGCCGTTACTGAGGTTTTCCTTAAGCAGACTACCAATCCCCAAAAGTGCATTAAAAGGAGACTTTAAGTCATGGGCGATAATTGAAAAGAACTTGTTTTTAGTGGCATTCAGCTCCTGTAATTCTTCATTCTGTATCTCAAGCTGCTCTTTGGCATCCTTTAATTCCTGCTCGGCCTGCTTCAGTTGGGTTATGTCATGACTTAAAATAATTATGTCTTTAACCTCCCCTTTACTGTCAAACGAGGGCGTAAAATTGACATTGATATATCGACGCCCATGGTCTAAATCAAAGGTATTGATGTAAGAGGTAGGCTTTCCCTGGCGTACTTCATTGATATACTTCATCGCAAAATCAGCATTGCGCTGTCCAAGGACATCAGCATAATAGGCCCCTATAATTTCACTCCTCTCCTTTTTATATGCATCAACAAAGCGCTTATTAACAAATTTGTAATGAATCGTTTCTGCATCAGCCACACCTATAAATGCAGGAATACTATCCGCCATATTCTGCAGTAGCTCCTTGCTCTCTCTTACCTCCTTCTCCAGTTCAACCTGCTCTGTTACATCCCTGATGATAGAATACATCACTTTCTCGCCTTTCCAGGTAAATGGTCCTGCAGCAATTCTCACAATCAACTCAGTTCCGTCTTTCTTTTTATGATAACGAACCGGAATAATAACATCCCCTTCCTTAACCGATTCCTTGATGGCCTTCGTACTCTTTTCTACTTCAGCACTAATATCCTTTACTGTCAGGTTCAATAACTCATCCTTTGTATAACCATATAATTGACAAAAGGCCTCGTTGGCATCGATGAACTTCAGGGTATCGGCCGAAAAAATGGTGATGGCCTCAATGGAGTTGGAGAAAAGCAACCGATAACGTTCTTCATTCTCTTTCAACTCTTTGGCAACCTTCACCTGACTGGTAATATCCGTCACAAAATTAACGGTTGCCGCACGACCTTTATATTTAAAACGGGCAGCATTCACCTCTGCTATAATAAACGTGCCATCTTTCTTTCGGATTTGAACCTGATACAAAGGAATCTTATTTCCACTAAGCCTTTTTTGATGATTCTCTACTACAACTTGTTTGTCATCCTTGTGCAAAAAGGTATGAAATGGAACACTATAGAGTTCTTCAAGCGAGTATCCTAACATAGCCGACAAAGCCCTGTTGGCAAAAACTATATAATTATCCTGAATTAGTAAGATACCTTCACTTGCGTTTTCAACAACTGTTTGGTATTTAAACTCAGCATCAGATGTTTTCGTTGCATTAGCTACTACTGACGAAGACAGGGTATTGCTCTCTCTATTCAAAAGCATTTTATTGACCCGGATTTCAAGCTCCTCTTTACAAAAAGGCAATTTGATCAGCTCAATCCGGTTTTGCTCATAATAGCTTCGAAGCCAACTGCTGACATTCAATCTGGCTGCATAACATATAATTCCAACATGGCTGCTTAATGCATTTTCCTTCAGAGACCTGATAAAATCTCCGTTTATTAATTCGGCATCAGCAATAATTACATCAGGATTCGATGCTAAAATGTCGCTGCTCACAC
Organism: Bacteroidales bacterium; assembly: GCA_022361295.1. Taxonomy (GTDB): domain Bacteria; phylum Bacteroidota; class Bacteroidia; order Bacteroidales; family Marinilabiliaceae; genus Carboxylicivirga. The sequence goes on along the minus strand of JAKSBD010000282.1, from coordinate 6,268 downwards.
CAGCAGTTTCAATCACCCGATGTTCTTGTAATACTTCTTTTACGATGGTACTGGCTTCTGATTTAGTACCAATGTGTAAAATACTGGTTTTCATCCATAGATGGGTTATATGAGCATATCTAATAGCATAATATGCAACTGTATACACTCAACAAGTTTGACGATTAATACAAAGAAAGCAATAAAATCATTAACGGAGTGGGTTATTTATATTTTACATTTTTATGACTTCTTGTATTCATTAACCGGATGTACAAATAATTCATTATATTGCTCACTTTGAATGCAAAACCAAACCATGAATCGATTCAAAAAAATATGGGATCTTGTTTCTCACATGGGGATTAAAGACATAAATTCCTCGTCGGGAAGAACATATATACTGAACAACCAGTTAAATGTTACTTTACTTGCCATTATGATTCTGCTGTCTGTTATCATGTTTGTTTTAAGACAGGTTAACAACACCAGTATTACCATAGCCAGTTACCGTTTATTGTGGATGATGGGGATAACGATCATTCACATTATACTTTCCTACCGCAAACACATTATCTTGAGTAAGGCCTTGCTTATCTTCTCGCCTCCTTTGGTTTTTATAGTTGTTCCCACCCTGTTAGGTTTTGTTGAGGATGATAGCTTCTTTAATTACAGCGAAATGATTATCGCGCTATCCCTAATACCCCAGCTACTGGTTAGGCCCTCTGAGCAAAAGGGCCTATATATCAGCGCGATGTTGTATTACCTGACCTTACTGATCATTCACGATGAATTGATTTTACGGTTGGAATCCAACGAACTGACAGCCAGTATAATTTACTACGACATTAAACTATATGCCGAAATAACAGCCATTTCCATATTTATCTTTATCAACTGCTCTATTTATTACCTTAAATGGCTAAACAATAAATACGAGAAAAAACTGATTGATAACAATAAAGATCTTGATCAGCACATAGAAGAATTAAAAGCCACTAACCAGCACCTGAGGGCAACACAGCAGCAATTAATTCATTCAGAGAAAATGGCAAGCCTGGGTATTTTAACAGCAGGGGTGGCACATGAAATAAACACCCCTCTTAACTTTATATCAACCAGCTCTGTTTTACTTGGCAATGCTATTGAAGATCTGCAAGAAGGTGTTGACAACAAACAGGTTGAAGAAACCTTGCATCAAGCTAATGAAATACTTGACAAAGGCATAGAACAGGCAGCCTTTATTGTATCATCATTAATGACGTTTTCTTATGATGGCACAAGTAAAAAAGCGGCGTGTGATATTCAGTCCATTATTAAGTCAACTCTGTTGTTTACCAAAGCTAAAACTCCCATTGACCTCACAGTTGATTATCACGATGAAATAGACGAATCAGTATATGCGTATCCTGAAAAAATCCATCAGGTGATTCTCAATATTATTGACAACGCCATTAATGCATCGCTCGATGAACACGATAAATTGATTAAGATACACAGCTACACCCAGCATGGCAGCAGTGGCAACTATGCCTGCATTTCGGTTTATAACAATGGGAGCAACATTAGTAAAGAGATTGGCACTAAAATTTTTGATCCTTTCTTCACCACCCAAGAAACCAATAAAGGCACTGGCTTAGGCCTATCCACGGCCTTCAATTTAGTCAAAGATCATAATGGTGAACTTAGCTATATCAACCATAAGAAAGGTGTTGAATTTTTGATTAAACTGCCGTTGTGATTGTTGAAATGGTGATTGTTGAGATGGTGATTTGTGGATGTATTGCAAAAAACCTTCAATTATTAAAAACCTAATGATCAAGCACATTACCAGCTTACTCTTATTAATCGAGTTAAGCTCTATCGTCCTGTATCAAACAAATCGGGCACATTAAAAGTAAAAAAGTGAACCACCTCTTCATGGCTATTTAAATTGGCCGACCACGAATTTTCCTTTGTACTTTCGTCCCAGGCTTCAAGGTCAGTAAATACGTTTAGGTTGGTATTGATAACTTTATCCTTTTTATACTTTAAGGAGTCAATATCAAAACCAACAAACTTATCATCTCTAAACACTGAGTCTGATCCTATTTGAATGATATTGATGCTATCGATCACTGCCGACAGCACATCTGTTGGTATTTGCTTACTAGCTGCCAATATTAACTGCATATCTTCGCCGGCATTTAAGTAAACAGTATCACTTTCTAAAGCAAGAATAAACGATTCTGAATAGCTGTAAATAGCATTGCGCGATTGCTCATGCTCAAAAAACTTAATCTTCATACTATTGGACGTATGATTATTGATAACAAGTATGGTTTGTGCTGTTTCCTCACTCTTACAACCAAGCAGTCCAAGCAGGATAAAGATATAATAGTAGTATTTCATTTATTATTTAAGCATATAATTATTCCTATTCACATAGTTCAAATATAGTTAATTAATGAACATTAAAGTACTTCTAGTGCGAAAGGATTGTTTATCGTTATACCTGGAGGACACAGCAGGTTCATATATGTTAGCACACCATAATAGTTTTTGAGATATTCTTTGTTTTACCAATTTCAAAAACTTCTTCCAGGCGGGCAACATTCGATCATTCTGCTTTGAGACGGGTGTCATTTCAATTTAAATACACGATCACTATTTAATCGAAATTAAGTAATTATTCAATCATATTTTAGTCAAAGTTTGTTCAATCATGATCGAACAAACATCGAAGGAACTTCGAAGGAACTTTGAAGGAACTTTGAAGGAACTTCGTAGCGATATTGAATGATTACCAATAATATTAACATGGAAATATCCCTGAACCTCATAACCATTTACATAAAATGCAATTTTATATGCCCTTTACTTATTCCCTATGTCAACAGGTATTTTTTATCCTCACATCATTTGATACAGAAGCCTTAAGACGTAGAATTTAACAAAGGCCACCTCATCCCCTCAATCGTCCAAATCTTCATTTGCGTACTATTGACTTATACTTATCAATATCAGCCCACTCTTCATCAACATAATAAGGTTATTTTAAATGATAATTCTATTTTAGTACTGTCTTATCGCCAATAAATGCATTTTCCCCGGACATAATGCAGTTTAAAGGGCGTCATTGGACCTTGATGAAAATCTATAATATTTTAAGTGATGACCAGACAAGAACAACTAGAATTTTGTAAGAAATGCACCAATCGGCAAAGCGATTTTAAGCAGGGCCTGTTGTGCCGCTTAACAGGCGAAAAAGCCGACTTTGAAAGCAGTTGCGAACACTTTAACCGTGATGAGCATGTGCAGGATACAGTTATTGAATCAGCTGATGAAACAGATCAGTCGATTTTAAACAGCCTGGACACTAATATTCTTGATAAACTGAAGGAGCATCAGGACTTTTACTATGCCATTATTGGTGGCTTACTGGCCAGTTTTATCAGTGGCATTATTTGGGCCGCCATAACAGTTAGTACTGAATACCAGATTGGTTATATGGCTATTGGCGTTGGGTTAATAGTTGGATTTGCCGTTCGCTTTTTTGGAGCGGGTGTTGATCAAAAATTCGGTGTTCTTGGTGCTATACTGGCTTTGTTAGGCTGTTTAAGCGGAAACCTGTTTAGCCAGGTGGCCTTCTTTGCACACGAAGAGTCATTGAGTTACCTGGAGGTTATATCTTATCTCGACCTGGGCACCATCATTAGTATTCTGGCTGAAACCTTTAGCCCAATGGATATCCTGTTTTATGGTATCGCCGTTTTTGAAGGATACAAACTGGCCTTCAGGCGTGTGTCTGAGTTGGAAATAAAGATGATAAAGGAAAATAAGTCAGAAGGCTTTCCGGCCAACTACAAACTACGCATGCCACTGGTAATTGTCTCTATAGTCGTAATGGGCTTCTTCCTTATTACTGTTAACAACGGCGTAAGCGGCTTTAAGACCTACACGTACGAATCGGGCAAACGTATGTCGGAAGGTGAACTTGTACACAGCAAAGAAGAAGGAAAGTGGACCTACTGGTATGAGAACGGGAACACACAGCTCATTGCTCACTTTAACGAAGGTACGCCTGACAGTTTATGGCAATGGTTTAATGAGTCGGGACAACTTATTAAAGAAGGCCATTACCGATCGGGTCTGGAACATGGTATATGGATTAGTTATTATGAAAATGGTGTTAAAGTTGACTCAGGTCGTTATGAAGATGGCCGGATGACAGGCTTGTGGAAAAACTGGTACGAAACAGCACAACTTCAACAAGTTGGCAACTACGAAAGAAGCCAGCAGGAAGGCTTATGGAAATCGTACTATGAAAATGGTCAGCTGGCATCAGAAGGCCAAATGAAAAAAGGCCAGTCTACAGGTCAATGGAAACATTATTTTGAAAGTGGCAAGCCTGAAAGTATTTTATTTCATAAAGACGAAGATACAGTGCTGATTCAAAACATTTGGGATGAAAATGGGCAGCAGCATGTAAAGAATGGTGATGGTTATTTTAAATTGTTCCATGCATCGGGTCAGGTCATGGCTGAAGGCCAGGTAAAAGATGGCCTGCAAACGGGTAAATGGCTAAATTATTATGAAAATGGCCAGTTACAGCAAGAAGGTGTTTATGAGAATAATATCTATAAAATTGACAATTCATGGGATCCGGATGGTACTGCCATGGTGGTAGATGGCAATGGCCACTATAAATCGTTTTATACCGATGGGAAAAAGATACAGGAATCCGGTTCTATCCTTAACGGATTGCGCGAAGGTAACTGGATCACCCTTTACGAAAGCACACAAAGCACATACCTGGAACAGTTTTACAAAGGGGGCAAATTGTATGGAGAAACAAAGTTTTATTTTGAAACCGGTGAGATATATGCGAATGGATTGATTGAGGATAATAAACGGGAAGGCGAATGGACCTGGTACCATAGTAATGGACTGGTTTCTTCAACCGTTAATTTTGTCAATGACAAAAAAGAAGGTAAACAATGCATGTGGAACGAAGTTGGTGAATTAACAAAGGAAGAGTTTTACTCCAAGGGAGAACTCACCGAAGAAAAGCTGTTATAAAGTTTTGTTGATAAGCCTTGCTTTTGCCCACAATGGCATTAGTTAAGGCTTAATTGACTTTGCAACATTAGCCTACCCAAAGAACAATGCCCATTAGTGTTCGGAAATAAGTTTTACTAATGTATGCACCTATGCATCAAGGGAATCAACTCTCCTCCTTTCGAAGGAGGAGTACGGTGAGGAACGAACCGGGAGGTGGTTTTTGACACTTTTGCAACAATTGTTATGGCTTTCTTATATTGTTGAAAACTAATATATAAAAAGGTTGAAAACCACCTCCCCTCTCCTTCGTCGAGGTACTCCTCCTTGAAAGGAGGAGAGCTGATTTACAGCTTGTAAAATACTATAAATATGAATGTTGATGCTTTTCCGAACACTAAAGGGCGATACCCTATAAACAAATAATTCACCTATAATTGATAAACATCCTTTCCGTCGCACACTCTCTTCTATCCCCTATAGCTATCGTGGTCTCACCTCTTACCGCTCACTTCTCACCTCTCCCTTCTCACCTCTCATCTCTCTCTTCTCACCTCTCACCTCTCATCTCTCATCTTTCACCTCTCCCATCTCTTCTACACCCCCCTCTTCTCTGCCTCTATTCTGATAAACTCAGGCAGGTAGTTGGGCGTACATCCTTTGGGTGCGCGTTCTTCTTTATAAAGGCCGTTTTTTTCACCAAGGGCTATACATCTGCTACGAAATTTCTTTTCATAGATACCTATCCATGCAGCAGTAAAATTCATGGCCCATTGCACCTCCGCTTCCTCATTCATAATGCTTTTTTCAATGGATGAAAGAAGGGTTTCTGAGTTATCAGCCTGATGTTTACCAGTCCACCTCAGGCGTGCCTGGTAATACCAGAACAAGCGACGTTGAACAGGTGAATCGCTATTGGCCCATGACTCCATCAACGCAATGGTTTTCTTAGCCTTTGTCAGTTGATTGGCCATTAACCAGTCGGCCAGATGAGTTCGTTCGCTTAATTTATGGACTAGTATATCTGCGCATAACTGGTCAATTATATCCGGTGTCAATAGTTTTTTATCCATGATTAATATGGCCAGTTGCTGCGAAAAGAAAGCCCCGGTGGACCAAAGCTCCATGGCCAGCTCATGATCCTTTTTAATCTCCCTGGCTATTTTTCGTATATCACCCAGTTTGGTTCCTTCACTGCTCAATTGTGCCTGAATTTCCTGTGCTTTTGTTTTTACTGTCATAACTATTG
>JAKSBD010000264.1 GCA_022361295.1 Bacteroidales bacterium | reverse complement strand
GATATCACCATCAACCTCAGTATCGTCAACACCTGTTACCGTTACTGTCTGAGCAAGGTTCCAGTCGGCCGGCGTAAATGTTAAGGTAGTCACATCAAGGCTTCCCTCTGTAGCATCCAGTCCACTGATGTTAATCACCACATTGCTGGTTGGCTGTGTATTTAACACCACGTCAAAACTATCTGTTGTGCCATTTTCTGAGGTTTCGGTTGATGCACCACTTAGGGTCACATTAAGGCCTGCTGTATCGTTATCGGTATTGGTTACTGATACAGTTTTAGAAGACATCAGGTCAAAATCATCATCGCTATTAGCTGCATCTACACCTATTGTAATGTCATAAGACTGGTCGCCATCTATTAATTTGTCATCCTCAGGTGTAACAGTAATTGTCTGAGGCTCATCCCAATTAGATGGAGTAAAGGTTACTGCCCCCTGAACTGTACCCTCATCATCTGATTCAGAAAGTAGTAGTATAACATTGCTGACCGGTTGGGCCGTCAATACAATTGTAAAATTCTCTGTAGTTCCGCTTTCGCTGGTTGATACTGTATTTTTGCTGACAATAAAATCTGCCACATCATTATCCAGGTTACGAACAGATGCTGTTGTTGACAAACCATCATATGCATCATCAGAACTGGCATCATCAACAGCCAGGGTTAACACGTAATCGATTGATCCGTCGATCAGATTGTCCTCCTTACCAGTGATTGTAACAATCTGCTCCTTATCCCAATCTGCAGTGGTAAATGTAAGAGTTGTTGCACTTAGCTCTCCTTCCGTTGTATCTAATCCGGTAATGTTAATTACCACATCTGTTGCAGGTTGAGTATTTAATACCACCTCGAAACTATCCGTTGTTTTATCTTCGCTTGTTTCATTGCTTCCATCACTTGCTGTAACTGATAAACCAGCTACATCATCGTCAGAAATAATGGCTGTTACCTGCTGATCGCCATCTTCAGAACCATTTACAACATTTATAATGTCAGCAATTATGGTCTCATCACCTTCAGCTTCAACATCGTTAACCCCTGTTAAGGTAATGGATGCTTCTGTAGATAAAGCCGGAATTCTCAGATTAAGAGACGTCGTATTATAATCCGTCCCTGCTGCTGTTCCTGATAATTCAACGTCAACTAAAACCTCCTGAACGCTCGGGTGACTTAAAACAGCCTTTATATTACCGGTACCACCATTCTCAGAGAAGGGAGATCCTGTTAATTCAAGCGTCACAGTTGGCTGGGCCTGAGCATCGGTAATAGTTGTTGTTACCTGCTGTGCTGTTGCTTCGGTAGCATTTAACACTGAAGCAATATCAACAATAACTGTTTCATTTCCTTCGTATACAATATCAGCAGCTGCTGTAATGGTCACCGTACCGCTTGTTGAACCGGCCGGGATAACTATTTCTGTTGCTGAGTTAGCATTGCTTCCGGCAGCTGTGGTCGCATCTGTTCCTCCAAGTGTCGCAGTACCTGAATAAGCCAAGGTAACGGTTACCGGTAAGGCCGATGGAGCATCAATCTCTGCTCTCACTGTTGCCACACCACCATTCTC
>JAKSBD010000299.1 GCA_022361295.1 Bacteroidales bacterium | reverse complement strand
TGAAAATACCATTATCTTTTTCTTCTCCGATCATGGTGGATGCTTACCTCGTGGGAAGGCATTTACTTACGAAACCGGCTTTAGATCTGCCTTAATGGTATATACGCCAAAAAAATGGGAGCATTTACTTCCAGCCCATTCGGGAGAGCATTCATCACGTATTGTTGAGTTTGCTGATTTTGGTCCTACCTTGCTGAGTATTGCTGGTGTGCAGCCTCCCGATCATATGCAAGGTAAAGCCTTCATGGGAAAATACGCTACCAAGGAGCGAGATGCAGCCTTTTGTTTTAGAACTAATACAGGCCCGCATTTCGATCCATCCCGTTCAGTACTTAATGGTAAATATCAGTACATTAAAAACTATACGCCATATAAATTGCACGCCCTAAAACAATCTTTTCAGTGGGGTATGCCAGCACAAACAGCATGGGACAGTTTGTTTTATGTTGGTAAATGTGCTCCTGAACATGAACAGTACTATAAGGCTAAACCTATGGAACAGTTGTTTGATTCAGAAAAGGATCCTTTTGGATTAAGTAATTTGGCCACTGATCCTGAGTATTCTGCTATACTCAAAAAAACGAGAAGCAGGTTAGCTCAGCATATCAACGAAACTGATGATGCGGGATTTCTGCCCAAAGAGGTTAGAGATAGTTTAAGTAGAATAAATTTATCTTTATACAACTATGTCAAGCAAGAACAATATCCTTTAAACGAATTACACCTATTGGCAGAACAGGCTTCACAGCTCAATATCAAAGATCAATCTGTATTTCTAAATAGCTTATCCCATTCAAAAGTTGAATTTCGTTTTTGGGCGGCATCTGGTTTGGCTAATCATGCCTACCATGGATTATTAAAAACTATTCCAGATGAGTTAAGACGAGCCGCTAATGATAGGTCAAAATGTGTACAGGCCACCGCAGCGGAAGCCATGATTTATGCCGGACAAGAGAACGAAGGTATTATGGTTCTATTGGAGCAAGCCCAACAAGGAAATGAACTGGCTTTATCTTCAATGGAAAACTTAGGAGATCGCCTGGTTCCTTATATAATGGAATTAAAGAATCTGGCTGAATCATCCCAAAAAGGTGAAATTCGATTTATGACACGTGGTATTTTATTCAATCAAGGTCAATTGAAGCGAAGTGAATTGTTTGAACAAAAAGCCATCGATTCCTTTGTCAGAAATCATAAGAAAAGGCTTAAGGACAGGGCTCCAACAAGGCCATGATCAAGAATATAGATGGTGGTTTATGTCTAAAATATTGGTAATAAGAATCTGTTTAAGGATGTTCATTGTCATTTTAGAGAGTGTTCTTAAATAGTATTGATACTAGTAGTGTGGGTTTCTATTTTAGATACCTACCCCAAAGCAAAAGCTAAACTAGGAAAAGCATAATTATAGCAACTATGAAGAAAGTCGGCCTATTAATACTATGTGCCTTATCATTAATGAACTGTCAAGGGAAGACGGTACAATCAAAATTAGAGAAGAAGCCTAATATCGTGGTAATAATGGTGGACGATATGGGTTACTCCGACATTGGCTGTTATGGTGGTGAGATACCCACACCGCATATTGATAAACTGGCTGAGAATGGCCTTCGTTTCACACAGTTTTATAACACAGCACGCTGTTGTCCAACTCGAGCTTCCTTAATGACGGGTTTGTATCCGCATCAAACAGGTATCGGGCACATGACCAATTCGCCTAAAGGCGACCAATATAGCAGCTGGGGAACAGAAGGATATATTGGTTACCTCAATCGGAATTGTGTGACAGTAGCCGAAGTACTCAAAGAAAGTGGCTATCATACCTATATGGCCGGGAAATGGCATTTGGGTTATCATCAGCAAGATCGGTGGCCCATGCAACGAGGTTTTGAGAAATTCTATGGAACTATAGCAGGAGCAACCAGTTTCTTTAAACCACAAGGCAAGCGACCTGTCACTTTAATGAATGAGCATCAACCTGCTCCGGATTCAGGTTACTACACCACAGATGCTTTTACTGACTATGCTATTCGGTTTATTGAAGAACAGGAGGATGAAAATCCATTCTTTCTATATCTGGCTTATACCGCACCACACTGGCCTTTGCATGCCAAAGAAGAAGATATTAAAAAGTTTGTAGGAAAATACATGCATGGCTGGGATAAGGTACGCGAAGACCGCTTGGCTAAGCAAAATAAATTGGGCTTATGGGAACATGATATACCATTATCGCCACGTGATAAGCGCGTTCGACCATGGAGTGAAGTAGATGACCAACAAAAGGTCCGTTCAGATTACCGTATGGCTGTGTATGCAGCCATGGTGCATTGCATGGACTACAATGTAGGTCGTGTTGTTGAGCTGTTGGAGCAACGTGGAGAACTGGACAATACCTTGATTCTGTTTTTGTCAGACAATGGTGGTTGCGCCGAAATGTATCATGAGTTTGGCTCTAAGCCTGATAGTATGATTAATAATCCGAATTATTCAGGAGCTGTATCCTATGGAATTGGATGGGCCAATGCCTCCAATACGCCTTTTCACGAATATAAGGTCAAGACCTATGAAGGTGGTATTTCCACACCTTTTATTGCACACTGGCCAAATGAAATGAAAGGTCAGGCGGGAAAAATTACTCATCATTCCAACTATTTGATTGATGTGATGCCAACCTTATTGGAAGTGAGTGGTGCTGAGTATCCGGAAACGTTTCATGGAGGCAAGGTTATTCATTCTTTGGAAGGACAAAGCATGATGCCAACATTTAAAGGCCAAACAATTGATGAACACGAATATATGTTCTGGGAACATCAGAATAACTGTGCCATTCGTTATGGAGACAGGAAGGCCGTTAAACGATTGTCTGATAAAGAATGGGAGCTTTATGATTTAAGTAGCGATCGTGCCGAGCAGTTCAATTTAGCAGATCAGCACTCTGAACTTGTAAAACATCTTAATGATAAATGGAAAGAGTGGGCGCATTCGCATAAAGTGTTTCCTAAAAAAGTAAAACAGTAAAGTTTTGAAGGTAATAATGTTTTCAATCAGCGTGTTGGTGGTTGTGTTAACCTCTTTTGTACAGAATTGGATACAGAAAGTTTAAGTAGTTTTTATTAGTTTGTTATGGTTTAATACAAACAATCCAATTTATATAAGTAGTCAGGCAAAACGAGAATATGCTGTATTAAGGAATTCAAAGGTAAACTATGATATATCAATAGCAAATACCGGCGGAGCAGGAACATTTGGAGGACATTGAAGGGAAAACGTTTTTGGTCGGGAGCTAATGACAGGATATATTGATGATGGTTTTATGCCTTTAAGTCGACTAACAATCGCTTAATTGGAAGACTTAGGTTATGATGTGAATTATAATGTGGCAGATAAGTTTTTACTAAAGAAATATTAGTTTGCGATGTTTAGTTGATCTCATTCTTGCACATCTTTCTACAGTCTCAACGGCCTGTTCATTTATATGTAGATTAATATTGAGTAATTCTAAATATGTTTTTGGGATAATAAGTACAGTGATTTTAATGCTGTATGAACAAGGAGAATTTCGAATTCTTAAAGTAAGCTGACATGCGGTTACACTAATTTAAAATGTTTTGTATATATGAATTAAGTAGCCATATTTTAAACTATGTACAATAATGAAAGTTGCTCATAAATGCTTTTTTATGTTAGTGATTATGATCGGTTAATGAGTATGTTTGATTTAGGAATTGTACGTCTAAAATGTTTACTGATCTATATAAACCATACATCCTTAAGTTTTGAGGTACCACAAAACACATCTTGCAAGTTTGAAACAAACTTCGGGCGATTTCAAATCCTGGATTTCGCCTTTTCACTTCACAATTTTCATTAACCCCAACTTTATTTAACTATAATGTCATATAGGGAGGGGAGGTTCTTCCTCTGATTTCGTTGAGTAATGACGGTTTGATTGAAGATAGATTTGATCGGATAGGAGGGAGCCAGTCATTATCAATTGCTCATCAAATCAGATGCTATTCAATGGATAATCTTACCTGGCTTTAATGATCTTTTTTGTTGCTTTTTGCATCAATGATATCAGAAATATTTAAAAAATATGTATTTTTGAATTGCAACCAAAAACAACAGAAGATATATATTATCAATATCGAATGTTGTTGATATTCAATTTACACCTCATATTTTGGAACATCTAAATAGGAATTGATTTCCAAAAAACAGCTACAAAATTCACTAATGAACATAAATGGTTTCGCCGGATTGTAATCACCTAAATAGGCGATTATGATGAGATAATTAAGAATACTCAATTCTTCATTATTCCGGTTGAGAATAAGAAAGAAGTATCATTTGGTACTTTAAAAGCGATTTCCCTGCATAATGTTAGTAGGTTCAAAAACTGAAGTTTAAGAGCAATAATAACAGATAGTCTTTATAATTTATCAATAGCTGCAATTATATCTTTAACACTTGACCTGTTTTTATAATCAGGATCAAACTGGCGCCAGGAAATCCTTCCTTCTTTATCAATTAAGTACGTGGCTGGAATTGGTAAACGTTGTGAATCATCAGAATGTGTTTTCTTTAGTTTGGCACCTAATACAGTATTATAAATAAACAATTCTGTTTTTTTAGGTGTAAAGTTTACGTCGTAAGCATCAGCAATTTTATAGCCATCGTCATATAGGAGGTGGAACTGAGCACCCGATTTTTCAGCCATTTCGTCAAGGTATTCCGGTTTTTCAGGAGAAATGGCAATAACTGTTGCTCCTTTGGCCTCAATTTGTTTTAAGCTATCCTGTATGGCAGCCAGGTGCTTATTACATACAGGACACCAGTAGCCACGATAAAAAATCATTACCACAGGACCTTCTTTAAGAGATGTTTCAAGGCTGAATGCCTTGCTATTGGCATCTAATGCAGTAAACAAAGGAGCTCTTGTGCCCACTGCTAATCCTTTTATATCGTCTGCACCTTTAACTTCCTGTGCTAAACTATAAGCTGAAATGCTACAAAGTAATATGACTAAAATAAAAGTTTTCATAATCTTACATTTTAAGGTATTGCATCAGTCCGGCAAGGATTAGAATAATCCCAATCACCCTGTTTATTTGGGTGGCAAGAAACCTGAATTTACTTAATACCAGTTTACTTAGTTTTGCATAGCCCCATAAAACCATCATCTTACCTAACCACACTGTTGTTAGTGTTATAAGAAGAAGCATCACATTGACTGTCATTATTTTATTTTGCTTTATAAAAAAAAAAAAAAAAATCCAATACAATAATACCTGTATACTAATGAGGTTAAGAATGGCACCTCTGATAAACGCAGGTTGATTACTCTCCTTTCCAGATTTGACATTGTTCTTTTTAAAAAAGAAGAAAATGCCAGTCAGCACCGGTACAATAACAAAAAACCACCTGACCCACGCATTGGTCTGTAATAAGAGGGTAATTATACCACCCGATAGAATTGCTATTAGTACGAATAAAATCTCAATCAGTGATGCTCCTCCTGCCATCTGCATGGCGGATGAGATGCCCTTACGGTGTGAGACATCCAAAACAGTTAGGTTAACCAGTCCCAAGGGGCTTGCACCAACAATGGAAGCAATAAAATAAGCTGATATAAGTAAAACGATTTCCATTGCTCTCTATCGTTCAATGATTTGACGTCCCACATCCAATAACTCTTCTGCATTATGATAGCCCATTGTTCTGGCAATTACTTTTCCTTTTCCATCAATAAAAAGAAGTGTTGGATAACCGGATACCTTGTATTTCCTGGCCAGCATAATGCCTTCACCTTTTTCAGCATCAAGGGCATAGCTTATAAAGTGTTCATTAAAATAAGCGCCTACATCTGCATTGGGGAAAGTGTTAGCTTTTATTTTTTTACACGGGCCGCACCAGCTTGCATATATATCAAGAAAAATAGGTTTGTTTTCTTTTTGTGCCAGTTCCAGTACCTCATGCCAACTTCCTTTTTCAAACTGAATACCCTGGTTCTTTTCATTTGTTTTTGGTGTATTCGATAGCAAAGTTGCTGATACAGCAAAAACAGCGAGAGATAATACGATTAACTTTTTCATAACAATACGTTTTAAATGTTAATATTTAAGCAAATGATTTTTAGATTCGCTTGTTATAGCTTTTATTATCTCTGTCGAAAAAAAACGGTATTCCTGACAAAAAAATGGTTTAATTATAGCTGTGAACAACAAAACCTAAGGTCAGAAGGGAGGGAAATGTCATTAAGTTAAGGTTGTCTAACCTGTATAAAAGGCTTTCAGCCTTAACTGAATGACATTGTGAAGGAAGGAGGTGATAAAACACACCTTCGTATGAATAAGTAAATATTGAAAGGTACAGGGTAATTTGAATATTTGTGTGTAATGCGGATTGATAAATATTGAATCCTCAAGAGGTTTAAGTTTGAAATCTGATAAAATTCCCTGTTGGGGCAAACTGTATCAGTATTGGGTGTAAAACCTATGAAATCAGGCGGATGCCCGACACGGCGATTTGCGGTTTATTTTAACTCATTAAGTTTTCGGTTGATGGACATTTTTAATTGAGCAACATCATCGGCGCTATATTTCTTTTTGTTGATATGTTCCAGCCCTTTGTCAATCAGTTTACTCTGTTTCTCATAATTATTACAGGCGCTGCACATCATCTTGTGGACTTTTAGTTGTAAGTTTTCGCGCCAGCTTAATTCAACATGAAGGTTCTTTTCAATCAGCTCTGTAGCCTTCAGGCATGACAGAAACAGTATATGCATCAGCTTTTTCATTGTCCTTAAATTTTAAACCAATTGTATTCAACGCACTCTCTTAACTGTAATTTAGCCCTATGAATGATCTGCCAGAAATTAGACGGGGTTATACCCAAATCCTGACAAATTTCTTCACCACTTTTTTCTGAGAGGTATTTTAACTTAATGCTTAGGTTCCATTTTTCAGGTAATCCACCAAGGCATTTATTTAGCACTTCCTGAAAGTCGGAATCATCAAGCAAATGGCTTTCTTCTTCAGGCCAATTCTTAGGTTGCTTGCTTTCCAGCCAGCCTTCTTCACTATCAAAAAACTCACCAGGGTCATTCTTTTCCATAACAACAGCCTGCTTAACTTTTTTTCTGTACCAGTCTGTAATTTTATTATTTAAGATGGAGAACAACCATGTTTTAGGAGAACTTTTGCCCTTAAAGCTATCCAGCTTCTCAGCTGCTGCCACAAAGGTATCCTGCACCAAATCCTTGGCCAATTCGGTGTCAGATACCTTATAAAGAGCCCATGAGTACAACTCATCAGTATGCTGTTCAACCAAATTAACTAAGCTAATTGTGTTCATATTAATAGTCATTAGTATGTTTTTGAAACGATCTCAGGTTAACAACCTGAGTTCGATATTAAATTTCGACCTCATGTTAATAAGACAGAAAGAATGGGTGAAAAGTTCTGGATCTCTTATCAAACATTTTATTTAGGGGGGAGTCTTTAGCAATTACAGACTAGTCAACAAAGATCTCGTTTACCTGATAATCTGAGCCAAAAATTTTATATCAAACTCAGGCTAAGAACACAGACCTTGAGTGTTCGGAAAGGCCTTAAGGTTCATATTTAAAGTAATTTGCAAGCTGTCCCCGATAGCTAGCGGAATCAGCTCTCCTCCTTTTGGTAAGGAGGAGAGCTGATTCCCATGATGCTTAGATATATACGTTTATAAAACTTCTATTCGAACACCAAAGAATACAGGCCTTAGAAAGATGTAGGATCAATGAATGTCTTTTAAAAACATTGCCAAAGTTAAATGTCAGTAAATTAAGCTTATAATAAAGTGGATGGTTTAAGTTTTTGGTACCCATCCTGTTTGGCTTCATCAACTAAATTTCACTAAATTGTGAAGGCTAAGATCAGGTAATCCTTGTTCTTAGTTAAGATGTAACCAAATAGTACACCGATTATACTGGGCGATCTAATAGCCATTATTAAATCGTTTTTTAGAAAGGTATAACTCTGAACGCGTAATATGGTAAAGTATATCATTTTCTTCCTGGGGCTGTTTGTTTTGACAAATACCTATGCCTTTAGTCCGGAACCCGATAAAATAGATTCGACAAAGAAAGATAAAAACCTTAAGTTTAGCATTTTAGGAGGACCGGGGTATACACCTGATTTTGGTCTTTTGCTTGGGGGTAGTGCTCTTTTTACCTTTAAGACTAATCCGAAAGACACTGTTATTGAGCGTTCGGTGGTTCCTATAGGTTTTGCTGTCATGTTTAGCGGGGGATTTAACCTTATCAGCCGGCCTCAGTTTTTCTACAACCAGGACCGCTTCAGGATATTTGGTCAGGTGATCGTTAAAAATACTTTGGATAATTACTATGGCATTGGTTATGATACCAACAACAGTCTGGAAAGGGGAGAGGACATAACCCAGTATCGGGCCAGCAACTGGCAGATCAACCCCATCCTTTTATGGCGCCTTGGTCAAACCGACTTCTTTGGTGGTCCCTTAATTGATTTATCGCGTGACTATATGAAAGATCCCAGTGAGGGGGTGATGAACGATCCGAGTTATATAGCCCAGGGAGGTGATGAATCGGGGCTCATTTCTCTGAATACCGGAGTGGGCCTTACCTTATCATACGATACACGGGATATACCAGCCAATGCCTACGAAGGCTTGTTGCTGGATTTTAAAACAACTTTTTTTCTTGATGAGCTGGGTGGCGATTCCGATTACACCCTGATAAACTTTGAGTATCGTCAATTTACCTTATTGGAGTTTATGGGGCCCAGACGCTCTTTTGGCTGGATGCTTAAGTCCAGTAACAGCTTTGGTGATGTGCCCATTACACGCATGCAGATGATTGGTTCGCCCTTTGATATCAGGGGGTATTACCTGGGACAGTACCGTGATAAATCAGCTCATTTTGGTTTAGCCGAATACCGTCACATGTTTAACTCAGACAAACAAAACCTATGGGGGAAACTATATAACCGACTGGGATTGGCCGCATGGGGCGGTGTAGGTTTTATGGGACCCGACCTTGGGAATGTGGAGGCTGTTTTGCCAAACTTTGGAGCCGGTCTTCGCATTGAGGTACAGCCTCGTATGAACTTCAGGATTGATGTGGGGCATAACCCGGTTGATAACCTAACACTGGTCTATTTTAATATGACAGAAGCTTTTTAAATATCAAGTCATTCTTTTGGGTGCAACCAAATGACGTATATAAAATTGAAGATATCTCGTTTGTTGTTAGATACACGGATGTGCTTAATTAAGGGATGAAAAATTCCATACGTACGCAGTATTTTTTCCGTACGTACGGAAGATTTTCTCCATACGTACGGAATTTTTTCCCTGTACGAAGTCCGTTTAACCCTTAAAGTTACCAGGTCATCATGTTGATTGACTGCTGGCCGTTCACTCCAGATTAATAGTATACTCAGCATCCATCACCCAAGACGTTTGGGCGCCTTACCCAAGACGCTTGGGCGCCTTACCCAAGATGTTTGGGCGCCTTGCCCAAGATGTTTGGGCGCCTTGCCCAAGATGTTTGGGCGCCTTACCCAAGACGTTTGGGCGCCTTGCCCAAGATGTTTGGGCGCCTTACCCAAGA
>JAKSBD010000288.1 GCA_022361295.1 Bacteroidales bacterium | reverse complement strand
TCGATGTGGTACTTCCCCTTGCTCTCAAGAGCAAAGGGAAGAGCTGATTTACATGATGCTTACATATTGCAAGTTTTCAGCTCCTTTAATTTTGTTTTTGGGCAGCCTCTTTCAGCTTAACAAGGAACACGTGCGGACAAAGACCATTGTTGGGATTTTTCTTAACAGACTGCTATCTTTAAGCAAATAATCGAAGCTAACATTACCTCATGTTCTACCTTTACTTTTT
The DNA here is from genome assembly GCA_022361295.1 of Bacteroidales bacterium. Taxonomy (GTDB): domain Bacteria; phylum Bacteroidota; class Bacteroidia; order Bacteroidales; family Marinilabiliaceae; genus Carboxylicivirga. The sequence continues at coordinate 7,048 of JAKSBD010000288.1, read as the reverse complement.
ACTTCAGAAGATTAATTATAAGATCTTCTTCTGGTACATTATTCCTATATCGAGCATTATCCTGGCAACAATATATAATACTGTCCACGAAATTGACCTTACTTCAGCTGATGCTATCCAAAGGGTAGCAACCGTCTGCTTTAGTCCTTATATCATTGGAATATCGTGGCTGGGATTGTATATAGCTTATAAAAATAACGGAGGGAATAGTGCACCATCACTGTCACCAAAGTACCGTTCTATTACAAACGTATTGGATTTCGAAAAGCTAAGCTTTAAAAATTATTCCAGGTGTGTGTTTTGGGCGTGGGGTGCTCAAACAGGCTATTGGGTATTAGACTTGTTAAATTAACCACCGTTCCCAGCGGTATTATTAGCCTTAAGCATGAATGAACTCAAACTATTTATAAGTGAACTTACTGATATAAAAACATATAAAAATGGTCATCCGTAAACGAATGACCATTAAAGTGTATTGCAACTTACTATTTGCGTATTGCCTTTGCATTGTTGGCCTCTCCAGGCATCTCACCCCTGCTTCCTTTGGCATCTGTTGGTGTTCCATCAACCCGGCTATACCAATCTTCCGTCAGATTATCAGGTTTTGAATCATGTGTCTTCTTTTGCCACTTATGTAAAGCTTTTTTAAGCTGTTTTTCTATCTTTCTGTAGTTATTATATCCACTAATATTTTGTGTCTGTAAAGAGTCAGAAGAAAGCTGATACAACTCTGTTTCAGGCTGGATATTCTGATATACCCTCCCTTGTAACTCATTTAATGTACCCTTCTCAAACCCGGCTTTTAATGCCTGTCCAGCTCCTCCATCCAGGGCATCTTTTGGTCCTGCCATATTTTGGTTCGGTAAACCATTTTCAATGTATAAAAATTCCTTTGTGCGCACCATTCGGCCATAAGCCTTATAATCGTGCCAATTGTGTTCTGCAAAAACATATTGATGCAAGTCTTTCTCCGGATTATTCAACAGCGATGTAAAACTCATACCCTGAAACACCGGTTCTATCTCACAGCCCGCTAATTCAAGAATAGTGGGAGCAATATCAATTACGCTTAGCAAACTTTCAGAGTAAGCGCCTTTGTTTTCAATACCATCAGGAAAGTGAACTACAAAGGGTGTTTTTATGCCGCTATCATAAAATCGCGTTTTATCGCGTGGAAACGGTCGACCATTATCTGCCATAACAAGAATAAAGGTGTTATCGAGGATATTTTGCTTTTTCAACTCTTCAACAACCTGCCCTATGAAATAGTCAAAACGTGTAACCTCATTGTAATAGCACACCAGATCTTCTCGCGTTTGCCTATCATCCACCATATAGGGAGGTACAATAACATCCTGCTTTTCGTAACGTTTGGTAAATATCTCATCATCCCAAACCCTGTGGGCGTCGTGCGCTGCAAACCACATAAAAAAAGGCTTATCCATGGGACGTTGCTGTAAATATTCCACCCATTTTTCGGCGCCGCTTTGACCTCCTCCGTCTTTCGCGCTCCCTCCGGTACGATCAAACGCAGAAAGTGCCACTCCACTAGGTTTTACAGGCTGATCACCAAAGTGCCATTTCCCGGCTTGTGCTGTATAATACCCGTTATTTTTCAATAACTGTGGAAAAACAAGCTGACCTTCCGGAATTGGCGAATGGAGTTCGCAAGCACCCGTATTATGAGGATAACGTCCTGTAATAATACTCGTCCTGCTCGGACTGCACGAGCTGGCTGTCAGGATGGCGTTATCAAAACGAATACCATTTTTTGCTAACTCATCAATATTGGGGGTCTGAAGTACAGGATGACCATAACATGCTATATCTTCCTGTGAAATATCATCAGCAATAAGAATAATAAAATTTGGTCTGTTGGTATTTTGAGCCCAGCCTGATAGTACAAAAAGCAATAAATAAAAGACTGTTAATAAAAATCTCATTCTTGTAAAGTTTAAATTGTTCTTTAGCAAAGAGAGTTATAAATACGATGCCCTCTTTGCTCTTTTGTATCATCCTATTGACTATTTGAATAAAACACTATTGAGGTATTCTTTGTAAAAACAAGGCATTTAAGGGTGCGACTGATACCTTTTTCGATACAGCTTCCCCTGTATTATACATCGGATGTGTTTTACCTTTTATCTTTCGAAACCCATTTGCTGTTTCATACCCGCTGATATCAATTAGCACTTCGTCAAAAGATGGATTGACCAGTACCAGGCCATTCTCAAATTCACGAAGCAAAGTAGCCGGCGCATATTTTATGCCTGCAGACTCAATCACGATGGCTTGCTTTCCTTCAAATGTCAGCTTTAGCCCATCCAGTTGATTGGCACACTGACGGTAGTAAAAGCTTATTGTGTGTGTATCCTTTCCAAAGAAAGCTATTTGCTCATTGTAACGCTTGTTATTCCCTTTGTTTTTTTCGTATTGAGGTAATCCGTGGGCATGGGCATATACGATCCCGGGAATTTCTTCGGCATACCCTTGCAGGCCTTTCTGCGCTTTTACATCAATATAGAAATTGACATCTTCTGCTGTTATGAACGTCGGTAACTCCGTCAGTTCAATACTGGCTTTTTTTACCTTGTGTGTAGGTTTTATGACTAAGTGGTTGTTGACAATTTGCAGCTCACAATTTTCAGTCCTGATGCCTTTTAATAAGTTCTCATCTAATGACAGTTCAATTCCCTCAGCGTCTTTGGCCAATTGCACCATATCTCCAACGGGTTGTCCTAACCAGTTGGGAATATTATCAGCCCCCGCTGTCAACTCATCCAGATCACTATTAACAGTAGCACCCAGTCCAAGACAACAAACTGTTCCAAGATACAATCGCCGCAGGTTGTCACCATTCTTCTGATCTGAAGCATTTCGTTGCTTATCGACAATGTAACTAAAGGCAGGTTGTACAGTATTGTGTTTATTCCAGTACGAGAATACGTTGATGGTTTTAGCAAAGCCACGATACGCATCATTGTGCTCCACTAGTCCTTCCGACTCAATACCGTTAAACAAACCAACACCGCGCTGGTTGTTAATACCATAGCCATCACCCGTTATCATAACATCGTTACCTAATGTGCTTCTGAGTTTTTTCATAAACTCGTAGGTGCCTTTTTGCCACAAATTCTCACCTTTTATAAAACCACCGTCCGAAATACCATCGTTATTGCTATCTACCTTGTTACTTCGCGGTAACCATTGCAATACGTCAAAGGCAATTCCATCAAAATAATCTAAATCACCGCCTTCCGAAAGAAGATCAACCAATTCATCGTGCATTATATCCAAGGCTGTTTTACCGTTCTTATCTTTCGGACACAGGGCTGAACAGTTGTAATCGAACAACCCCTCTTTTCCTAAGCGGGTAGACATTGGTGCCACATATGAACCATGAGGAAAGGAGCGCGATTCAGATAAGCTCTGCGCTCGTTCTATTCGAAGTGTATTATCCTCTTCATTAATCTCCAGCAGTTTTACATACTCGTACTTATCCCATAAGCGATTACCGTCTTTATCCAGCTCAACCAGAAGTAATATGGGGTAAAAGAAACTTCCCGGTTTATATTTCAGCTGCCCCGGGTATTCTTCATCGCGATAAGCGAAATGCGCACCAAATGGCTTGACAGATTCTACCTGAATTTGTTTTTGTCTGGCATTAACAGCACTGCTCAGGTATGAGCCCGGAAAGGACAACCAATGCCCGGGGAAATAACGATCACTGCTTCCCGGCTGGTCATTACGATGCTCGCGGGCGTCCCAATGCAAAAGCAATAACTTCTCAGGATGCTGTTTATGGTATTTTTTAGCCCAGGTTTGTAATCCTGTTATATCACGAGCCATCTCATCGTAGTTGACAAACTTTTTATTGATGACAGAAAAGCCATCGAGCGAATGCTTCCATTCATCATACCCCTGGTATCTTATTTCGCGATATTCTCCACGGAAAGATATATTTTTAGGGTAACCAATATGGAATACCTCCTTATCGCTCAGCCGCATTGTATTCTGACCGGACAGGTCATGTGTTGCCAGGAGGCAGAAACTGACTATGATCGCTATAATAGATTTCTTCATAACAAACGAATTTATAACGAAAGCCGTGAAGACACAACATGGAGTCATCACGGCTATTTGTTTTAATGAACAATTATAAGGGTTTAATACTTATGGCCTGACCGCCACCTGCTGCCAGCTTCAGTGATAGTGTTTCGTTTTTATCAACTGTTACTGTACTGATTTGATAGGCCGTTGGATTGCTATCCCAATGTGCATCACCTGCATCGGCATAGATGGTTGCCTCGTATTTCTGACCTTCATTTAAAAAGTCAAGAGCAATGTTCAATTCGCGTTTCTCCTCATTGGTAATGGAACCAATATACCATTCTTCAGAATCTTTGGATTTACGTGCAATGGTCAAGTAATCACCAATTTCTGCATTCAGCACCTTCGTATCATCCCACACAACATCAACATCCTGCAGGAACTTAAAGGCTGGATGACCATCGTAATTTTCCGGTAGGTCGGGAGACATCTGCATAGGGCTAAATAGCACAACATGCAAAGCCAGCTGCTTAGCCAGGGTTGTTTTAACACAGGGTCCCGGATTACGCGGATATTTCTTTTTCGGCTTACGCCAATTGAATTTATGGTTGTTTAAGCTTTCAAATTTGATGTCGAAAATGCCGGCATTGTAATCTATCGGACCTGCTAAACCGCGTGTAAATGGGATGGTAACTGTATGTGAAGGCGGATTACCGCTTGACCAGGCAGCGAACTCCATTCCCCTGACACCTTCTACTGTCATCAGATTAGGGTAGGTACGACGAAGACCTGTTTGTTTAATCGGCTCATGAATATCCATCATAATACCGTATTGCGCTGCCAATTCCATTAACTTACGATAGTGGCGCACCATCCATTGACCGTGTTTATATTGCTCAGGCGGGTTAATGCTTCCGGCATAGCCTCCTTTAATGCTATTGACGCCCAACTCCTTCATCCACTGAAATGACGGTTCCAGATATTTCTCGTAGTGTGCTATATTGCCAAAGGTCTCATGGTGAATAATCAATTCTACTCCTTTGCTCTTGGCATAAGCAACCACTTCTTCAATATCATAATTTTCTTCTGCTTCCAGGAAGTTGGGGATTTCATTGCTCTTTCCACGTAAATCCCAACCTTTATTCCAGCCTTCGACCAACACGCCTTCAATGCCAAATTTAGCTGCTGCATCAATCACCTTCTTTGCTTTGTGCGTTACGGCCGCCTGATGCTCCCCCACTTCAAAGGTCTCAAATCCAAGGTGCACTGTCCACCACACGCCCATGTATTTCATGGGTTTAATCCATGAGGTATCTTCAATTTTATTTGGCTCATTGAGGTTCAGGATCAGACTCGATTCAATTAAATCGCCTGCTTTCTCACCAATCTGAATGGTTCGCCATGGGCTTTGCATGGGCGTTTTGCTTTTTACCTTAACACCATCGGGCCATGGTACCAGATTACAATACAAACCTTTGTCACTACCCTTCAGCGTCATATCCGAATAATCGGTCAGATTAGCTTCATGTACACTCAGGAAAGTACCGGCCTGTGTTTCAAAGGTAACCGGTGTATTAGCCGAATCAATGGCGCTTACCAGTGTTTCGTTATAGATGTTTTCATAACTATCATAGTCACCGGGAATCCACCATGCCTGTGCATCTTTCTGAATATTGAATTCTGTTTCTTCCGACAAAATAGCAATCTCATTGATGTTTTCCTGTTCAGGAATTTCATAACGAAAACCAAGCCCATCGTTAAATAAGCGGAATGTCACCAATAATAAACGTTCTTTCTCATTTTTCTCCTTCAAAGCAACTTGTAATTCATTGTAAGAATTCTCTATGCTGTTACGCTCTCCAATAACAGGTTCCCACACTTCGTTGAAAGAGGATGTACTCGTGCTTTCGACGCTAAAATTCTGATTAAATGCATCATTATTCTCAAATACAAATCCCAGTTTGGATGATGCAACCAGTGTTTCATCACCACGCGTAAGGGTATAACGGGGTACACCATCTGCATCCAATTTAAAGCTGACTTTATTTGCTTTATCGGGGGAGAACAGACTCACCTCATTTTGTTGGTTTGTGCAACTAAATAAAATAATTGCAAACAAACCCATTCCAATTGTTTTCCAAATACTCATTCTATTGTCTTTTAATTTCTGAATGTATTTTAAGTTGCTTTCCTTGTTTGGCACTGTTTTTTGCCAGATCGAGCAAGAGCATTACCAGGGTGTTATTTTCAAGTGAAGCTCTATCGTATGGTTTTAAAACTTCCTCTTCTCTTACTATTCTTTTCAAATAGAGCAAAGGCTCATCTATTGGATAACTTTTAGCACTTAGTTCAACCGTCTCAGCTGCCTTCCTATGCCTTAGATGGCTGGTATAGCTTGTGGCGTCATGGGCGATAACCTGTCCGTTGCTTCCATAGAGTTCCATATCTTTTCGCGGAACAGCCCAGTTCCATGAGGCCTGTATCAGGCATTTAAACTCATCATAGTTCAGTACAATCAGGGCATCATCATCCACTTGCGGATAATCAACCGGTTTATGATTGACCAGCTCGGCGTATATGCTATTGGGCATTGCTCCATCCAAGACCTCTGTAATAATATTCAGTCCATAACAACCAAAGTCCATGATGGCTCCACCTCCATTCTGCACTGAATCAGTGAGCCACTCAACAAACTCGGCAGGTGCTTTTGTATGTCGTGTGCCATTGTTTCCATGGTGAAAAACCACTTTTCGGAGTTCTCCAATTCCTTGTTTGCCCAATTTGCTAAAACAGGAATCCAGTGCCGGGTGCCAGGTGGTTTCATAATTGGTCAGTACTTTAATACCACTCGAATCAGCCAGTGAAGCAATCTGCCTGGCCTCGCTGTAATTTATACAGAGTGGTTTCTCTACCATTACATCAATACCCGCCCCTGCACATTGCCTGATGTAGTTCAAATGCTCTTTGGTAGAGCTGTAGACAGCCACAGCTTCAGCCC
>JAKSBD010000400.1 GCA_022361295.1 Bacteroidales bacterium | reverse complement strand
CTCTTCTAATAGCTTTTAATGCAAAAGCATTGGCTTCAAAAGTTCCATCTTTTAAAATGTTCTTTAAAATCTGGTCTGCCCCTGTATTACCAGCATATTTCTCAAAATATTTTAAATCATCAATAAGCTTAGTTAGGTCTCTTCCTTTACTAACAGAAAGACTAGCAAGAGACTCTATAGATTCTTTGCTAAATTTTAAAGTACTACTTTTTGATACATAGCTGATGTTTTCAAGCAGTTGAGTGTTTTTCCTAACTACATCACTAACACCTGATTTATGAAGGACTTCCCACGCATCAACCAACTCATCAACCCCAACATCAACTTTACCATCTGCCTTTTTAAGAGCCTCTGCCAAATCAGCCACACACTCGGCACGTTTGCCTGCATCAAAGGTATTAATTTTTGATAAGAAGCGCTCCAATTGTGGCCCATCCATCAACTCAGTTAAATAGTCAATATTTGGTAAAGCATCAATGTTCTCGGTAATAGTTGCAATATTTCTGAAAACACCTTCTACATCCTGAATATTATCAATGTTTTTGGATACTTTTCTTCCTGCTTTATCAAAGAATTTTAATGCATTACCCTGTAGTTCTACAACTTCTATGGCATCATTAACCTTCTTAATATATTTTAATGACTTACCTGTTATATCGCCAATAACCGGAAGAATTGATATACCCGATAGTGAAGCATTTTGGTAATCTCCTTCAATCAAATAGATAGCTGCATTTAATAAATCTGCCGGTTCTCCTATTATTGGAACCATGCCGATGGCATCCAAAACATCATGGCTGCTGTCCTTAAATAAAATCAGAATAGTACGATAGGATAACAGTTCTCGTAGTTCATCACTTAAACGCGTTGCCGATGGTGGTGTCCATGATTCCCAACGTTGTGCAACTTTATTGTAGAGCATGTACAAATCATTGCCCTCTTCATCAATATTACAGTAATAATAATCGCCTGTACTTAACTTACATAAAACGCCACCTTTTCCATAAGCATTATAAGTTGCAACTACATTATTGGTAAAGGTATTGTAATCTATAGCTGGTAATTCTAGCCAATGATCTGCAATACAACCTTTGTTCAAATGAAGTTTGTCTCGAATTGACCAGTTATCTTCTAACTGAAGTTTATCGGCAATGATGATTTCACCATCGCCTTTACAATTATCATCAAATTCGGATTGATAAGCATAATCTGTTGAAATAATATCCAGTCGACATTCCTCGTCTTCTATTCCTACTATTACTTTATGAATCGAACGGTTAGATGATTCTACTTCTTTATATTTCTTGTTATGCTTGTAGCCATTAAATACAGCCAGACTATTGGCAGGTTTAGTAAAACTAGCCAGCCATCTGTTCCCATCCTCATCTTTAAATCCTAGCAGTACACCTCTTGGAATTCCAAGTTTTGCACTTGGTTCTTCTCCTTTTATATTACCCGTAAAAGATGGCTGATAATTTTGAGGTAACATAAATGGTTTACCCGATGGCGTGACATAACCAACGTAACCGTCTTTGTCGGTCATATCGGTATGTATAATTATGCCCCTTTCAGCATAATCAACAAAATGAAGGTCAAGCGCCATCGCCCCCTCTTCCTCATCATACGCATCAAACAGAATGGTTTCCGGATTATGAATCAAATCCCACTGATACTTCCACAACTCGCTCCCATTAGCATAATCCATCAGGTTCTTCGTCGTGCGCTCTGACAGATAGTGTTGCGCCTTATCAGAAAAAGTATGGCGTAGGTTAAATGCGCCGTGCCCCAATTCATGAGCAACAGTATTAAGATCACTACCAAAATTAAAGATAAAGCCATAATCACCCGCCAGTGGCATGTAGCCTTGTCTTTGAGGCTGGGTATCTTTAACAAAGAACAGGTATAGTGTTTTGCGCTTATTGTTATGAACACGCTTAAAAGACTTAATAACCGTATTCATATCATCGGTATAGCGCCTGGCAAAGTCAGTGCCTGTATCGGCAAAGTCGGCAGGCAGGTCGTCCACCACCAGGTTATCGGCTATCTCCACCTGCCAGTGGGTAACGGCGCCTTTGTAGAGCCTGTCCAGCTCCTGAATAACTGGTGCGGAGTTTTGCGGGCACTGGGCCCCGTTAACAGGTACCAGCACCACGTTTTTGGTAATCACATCGTAGGAAACAAGACCTAGAGCACCTGCTTCGGTGAGTATCTCGCGTGTATTGGCCGAGTCAACCTGCACAGTTTTAGCCACGGCGACGGTGAGAATATCTTCGTCGCCACCACCAAGGCCGGTTAGTAGCAGGCGGCTGCCATTGTCCTGCGGGGTGGCTGGTGTAACCAGGCCGCTCTCCCTGATGTATCGCAGGCTGTCGGCATGGGTGCCTTGCGGGATTACATCAATATAATCGGTGCCGCCGGCCTGTATGGATTTCCAGGCGATACGGTCGCCCGTTTTGTTGCGTTCAAAATAAGCATCGGGCTTGCTTTTGCCATCGCCCACCGGGTCGTAGCCATAGCGCATGGTATTGGGCTCCTTAAAGCTGACCGAGGCGCCATACTCGCGGGTTTGTGAGGCTGTGCCCACGCTGTCGCTGCCTTTTTTACCACCCGATTTCTTTTTGGGTGTGGTATAGACGCGTCCTGATCCGGAGTCGGCCACATGCACCTGCCCGCCATTGGAGACCACAGCTACCTTGTCGCCCTTTTCCACCTTGATGGTCTCGGTGCTGCCATCGTCTTTGACCACCACTACCTTGTCGTCAGTGATCCTGATGTCCTTCACGTCGCCATCGATCTGAATCACCTCATCGGCTATATCATCCAGCTCATCGGTCACATCAACCTCATCGCCATTGTCACCATCGCCTCCTGCACCAATGCCTGTGACCATGCCGCTGACTTCATCGTACACAAAGTGCACCTCACCATCCACCATGCGGTGATCGGTATTAATGGTTACATTGTCAAACTCAACCCTGAACTTCACCATGCCCAGGTAAGGCACCAGCGCCAGTCCTTTACCGCTAAACAGGCCGTTGCTGCCTTCGGCTTCGGT
>JAKSBD010000292.1 GCA_022361295.1 Bacteroidales bacterium | reverse complement strand
GTAAATTCATACGGAATTGTACCATTGGCCACCGTTCCTGTTGAATTACCATCGGCATCAAAAATTTCGTTTACCAATATATCTGTTCGTCGTTTATCTGTTGCCTCATAATTATTGATCAGCGTTCCGGTTGTTTGAAAAACACTCCAACCATCGTGGGTAGGAATAAAGGTATCGTCGGTATTTTTCAGGAAGATTTCTCCACCGGCAATCCATGGTATAAAATACTTTGACAATTTAGAGTAATCACCTTCTTGTGTACCTGATCGATCCATTGACATAATGAAGATGTGTTCAGGCCCGTCGGGACTGTTAACATCATAGATATTCTGCAGGTTGGTGTCATGCGAGTATTCACCTTGCTCAGTTAACACATAAGCTGCAAACTCAGCTGCTTTAGCATATAATGCATCGGCACCTTCTGTGATGGATTCATATTTAGGTACGCCACTTTCTTTGGCCGAAGCAGCGAATAAATACATTTTTGCCAATAAGGCCTGGGCTGCCACTTTATCGGCACGACCGGTAACACGGTTTACTTCAAGAAAATCAACCGCCTTTTGAGCATCAGCTATCATAAAGCTGTATGATTCCTGCAGGTTTTCAGGTAAACCAGCCGTTGTTTCATCAATCTTGTCTACCAGTGACTTTTGAAGAGGAGCCATACCAAATGCACGCACGATGTTAAAATGATTCCAGGCCCTCAGGAAATAAGCTTCTCCTAATAAACGCTTCTCATCAGCTTCATTAAATCCACGACCTTCTACGTTTTCAATCACAGCATTGGCTCTGTTAATTGCTATATATGCACATCGATAGTACTGCGTCAGCAATTCATTTTGCGAAGTAACCTCCCAGTTAACAAAAGCCTGAGCATCTGCACCTTCATCTGGTTTTACAACACAATTATCTGTTGCCAGTTCACACAGGTAGTAGGTAACCGGGGCATAACTTACCAGTGTTAAGGCATCGTAAGCATATAATAATGAGGCCTCGGCATCTTCCACTGTTTTGTAGAAATTATCCTCTGAGTAAAATCCGGTCGGCTTTACATCAAGACTCTCGCAGGAAAACAAACCAAGTGCGAAAGCTATTCCTAAAACTAATTTATATAATGTCTTCATCTCTTTCTATTAAAACGTTAGTTCAACACCTAAAGTCCATTTTCTTAACTTCGGATATCCTCCCCAATAGATACCATCGCCACCAATCTCAGGATCATAGCCTTCGAAATCGGTAATGGTAAATAAATTTGTCGCATTCATAAAGATTCGGCCTCTTTTAAACCATTCCACGCCAATATTTTTGAAGTTGTAGCTCAACGACACGTTTTGGAGACGCAGGTAATTTGTTTCCTGAATGTACCAGTCAGAAAAATACAGGTTACGTCCATCGCGCAGGCTTGGGTAATCATTTGTTGGATTATCCTGTGTCCATCTTAATGGCAGGTTATTTGGCTCACCAAAAGCTTTCGTATTCAGTACATCCTGCCCAAAGCTACCGTTGAAGAACATGGCTAAATCGATATTCTTCCAGCTCACCTGCAGGTTTAAACTGGCTATAAAGTCAGGATTCGGATCACCTATGATGGTGCGGTCTTTTTCGTCTATGACACCATCTTCGTTAATGTCGACATATTTAAACTCACCAGGCTGAGCCAACTTACCTGTTAAGCCCGATGCCAATCCCTCTTCTTCGCTTTGAATAATGCCATCTACTTTATGACCATAGAATGCATTGACAGCCTCGCCAATTCCCAAAATATTCGGCACTGCACGGAATGCTTCCACATTGCTTCCGTTAAACTCGTACATCATGCCCGTATTTGGGTCTTTGCTTAAACCAAAGGCTATTTCATCACCCAGGCTAACCACTTCATTTTTATTTCGGGAAAACATTAAAGCACCTGTCACATTCCAGTCTCCACGGTCTACAATATCGCTTTCAATAGTTAATTCAATCCCTTCATTTTTAATTTCACCACTATTGACAAACATTAAATCATAGGATGATGAAGGTGACAACCAACGTTCGCGTAACAGATCATTAGTATACTTATTGTAATAATCGGCTATAACACGCAGGCGACGGTTTAAGAAAGCCATATCAACACCAATATTTAACTGACTGGTTGTTTCCCATTTCAAAGCAGGATTTGGAATTCCACCCCACTGTTTTTTACCGGTCTGACTGTCCCAGCGCTTGATATAACCCGGGCCGATGGCTGTTTGCCATGCTCCGTTTACGTAATACTGATCCAGTCCGTACTGACTGTGAATATCGTATAAACCAATGGGCTCCTTATTACCAGAGATACCATAGCTGGCACGCAGTTTCAACTCATCAAACACATTCAGGTTTTTAATAAAATCTTCGTGATGCATTTTCCATCCCAATGCTCCTGAGGGGAATAGTGCCCACTGGTTATCTTCACCAAATCGTGATGAAGCGTCGGCACGCATTGTAAAAGTAGCCATGTGTTTGTTATTAAATACATAATTCAAACGTCCAAGCCAAGAGTACATTACCTCTTCGCTCATACCATTATATACGCGTTGCTGCTCAGGATTACCACCTGCCAGGTAGCCACTTCCCAATGATTCGTTTAAGAAGTCATAGGCACGTAGGTTTGAAGATTTACCTTTGGTATACTGATAAGAAAAACCACCTACAGCATTAATCTTATGCAAGTTATTAAACGTTTTGTCATAGGTTAAAAACGTTTCGGTAATTAAGTCACCAACTTCTGAGTTATCTACCCCTGCCGAACCATTATTGAAGGTTCCGTCTTCGGTATATATTTTAGGATTATAATACTCACCAATAGAGCGGGCGAAACGGTAATTAACCTGCGACTTCAGCATTAAAGAAGGTAGCAATTGAGCTTCAACAAAACCTGTTCCTATAAAATCAAGAAAGTCTGTTGTACTCTTTCTGTTTTCAGTCAGTGCTATAGGATGAGAATAATCCTGTGTTCCAATCATATAATACCCCTGACTTGCATCATTGTTATTATATACCGGAAAGATAGGGTTTCGCCAATAAGCCAAACCACCATTGTTATTACGTTCTCCCTTTGTGAAAATCACATTGGTTCCAACCGTAATCTTCTCATATACTTTATGGTTGACATTTAGATTCACATTTAGCTTTTCGTAATCATCATCCAGGTAAACGCCTTCATCGGTAAAGTATGTCGAACTTAAACTGAACTGTGTTTTCTCATTCATACTGCGTACTGCAATATTGGTATTATTCGAAACGGGATTACGGAACACCACATCGTCCCATTCAGTATAATATGGCCAGCTGCCATCTTTCAACTCACCTACCGATGGATAATAAACACCATTGGGATCTTTGGCGCCAATATACAAAGGAACAAATCCGCCATTGATACGACTTTCATTGCTTAATTCAGCCATTAGAACCGGATCGCGCCACAGGTTTAGATCAGAAGTAAACTCAGAAAAGGTATTTTGTTGCGACACCGTAATTTCAGTCATTCCTTGTTTACCCTTTTTAGTGGTAATCATGATAACACCATTCGCTCCACGTGATCCGTATATAGCAGTTGATGATGCATCTTTCAGAATTTCCATCGATTCAATATCGTTAGGAGCAATCTGGCTAATACTTCCGGCATCCCCAATAGGGAAACCATCAACCACTACCAAAGGCTCATTTCCGGCCCTGTAAGAACTACCACCTCTAATACGGATTGTAGCACCTGCTCCCGGAGAATCAGATGATGACACTACTTGTACACCTGCACTTTGCCCTTGCAACAGTCCATCAACAGAGTTAGCCGGTTTCATGGGAAGATTTTCCATTTTTACGGAACCAACTGCCCCAGTCAAATCACTTTTTTGAACAGAACCATAACCCACAACAACCACATCATCGAGTTTTTGCACCTCCTCTTCCATCTCTACATTCATAATTGTTTTTCCATCAACAGATAACTCTTGTGTGGTCATCCCAATTAATGAAAACACTATTACAGACTGATCAGATACTACATTCAATGAATATTGCCCATCCAAATCAGTAATAGTACCGTTGGTTGTACCTTTTTCATAGACATTAACACCCGGCAATGCTAATCCACCCTGATCCGTAACAACACCTTGTATTTTTACCTGTTGCGCACTTGCCTGCAGGGCAAAAAAACAAAGCATCACCGCCAGGGTTACAACTTTAATTTTTTCATAGAAAGTTTTCATAAAAACAACTTTGCGTTAACCGACTTTTTTTTAGTCTTTCTTAATAATTTTTCACATTACAAATGTATGTGGGGCAAACAGCAAAATATTTACAATATCTGCTAATATATGATGATTTTATGAATTATATAGTTTATATCATTTCACAAACACACACCACAACACCACTTCACCCCTC
>JAKSBD010000232.1 GCA_022361295.1 Bacteroidales bacterium | reverse complement strand
TTGGACAGGTGCCAATAATGGAGTGGAGAATTACTACAAGGAAGGAATACGCGCTTCAATGGATTACTATAACATTGAAAGGTTAGAAGCAGAAAGGTATATTGCAGGTATCAGCAATAATTCTTTTACAAGTGGAGATAAGGAGGCTGTGCTGGAGCAAATAATGAATCAAAAGTGGTTAGCCAATTTCCCTAACGGATCAGAAGGATGGGCTGATTTTCGTCGAACAGATTATCCGGCTTTATCTCAAATCGTATCCAACCGTTCAAATGATGTTGAGCAGGGAAAGTTCATCAAAAGAATTAATTACCCTGTCTCGGAACATGATTTGAATAGTGATAATGTATACTATCCTTATGCCAGTGATAGCAAAGGTCAAAAGCTATGGTGGGATGTAATGGATACCCATAACGGACCATATAGCCGTAATACACCAAATAATTTCAGATAATAAAATTTAAGAAGTCTGATCTGAGTATAAAAGACATCACAATGTCTTTTATACTCATCTTAAACGCCATAAAATGAAACATTTTTTGTAAGCAAATACGCTAACGTAACACTTAAATTAATGATTATGAAAAAGAATCTTTTACTATTGGTATTATTGTGCCTTGTGACATTGACGCAGGCTCAGCAACCCTATGCAGGTTGTTATCACCCGGAAGATTTAAAGAATTGGGTTCCCGGAGAAGATCCCAACGATGTTTTTAACAGATCTACCATTCCACTACAATCCCGTTTTGTTAATACTGCTATCAAAGCAAATCCTAATTCAACTTTCAGTAACGCTTTGGTTGCTCCTGATTTAACTTTAGCCAAAGATTGCAGTAAAGGATATGCGCAGGGACGCAATACCTTTGATGAGATGTATATTTTTAACTATTGGCAATATGTCGATATGGTGATTTGGTGGGGAGGAAGTGCCGGTGAAGGGGTATTTATTTGCCCAACAGCCTCAGCTATTGATGCTGCTCATAAAAACGGAGTTAAAATTCTTGGAAACATCTTTTTTGCGCCAACAGCTTTTGGTGGACAAGCCGAATGGGTTAACCAAACACTGGAAAAAGACGGAGCCGGAAATTACATTATTGCAGATAAACTAATAGAGCTTGCTGATTATTTTGGCTTTGACGGGTGGTTTCTAAATGAGGAAACCAAGCACTTTTCAGATAGGGCCGAATGGGAAAACTTTTGTGCTTACTATTCTGCAAACAGTGATCTGGAACTTCAAATGTATAATGCAACATCATCCTTTAGCGCATCAAATGGCTGGATGTTAAGAAATTCTGCCGGAGAAGAAACAGGAACATCATATTTTGTCAACTATGGAGGTACAGGTGGAGCAGATTCACATGTTTCATATGCTCAATCAATTGGGGCTGAGGCCTGGGATCTGTTCTATGGTATTAATCAAGGAACAAGTACATTTGCAGGAAATTCCGGAATTAAGAGTATTGTTTCTAAAGATAACCATAAAGCCTCATTGGCTTTGTTCCTTGAGAGAGCCCCATGGCGACAGGGAAATAACGATGATCAGTATGATTTAGATGAAAATTACATTCACAGTTTCTTCAGATACTCAACGAAATACTGGGTAGGAACTGAGGAAGGAAAAGTTGATGAAGACCGTGCATCTCAGGCATGGTCAGGTATTGCAAATTACATTCCATCAAGAACCCATATCCAATCGAAGCCTTTCATAACAAACTTTAATTCAGGTTATGGTAATCGTCGTAATATTAAAGGATCTGATAAAGGTTTAACAGGACAGAAGTGGGTACACCAGGGAATTCAGGATGTTTTGCCAACCTGGAGATGGTGGTGGCAGGATGCTGCTAACAAAGAGCTATCAAGCGAATTGACATTAAGTGATGCATATGAAGGAGGTACTTCGATTAAAGTTAGTGGTAACTTAAATGCGAACGACGCCAATGAATTGCGTTTGTACAAAACAAATTTATCAATCGATAATGGAGATAAGTTTAAGTTAGTTTTTAAGAACAGTGCCACAGGATCATCGAATATTAAAGTTGGATTAGCATTTGCAGAAGATAACAACGCATTTACATACCTGGATGCAGGTAATGCAACCGGGAACTGGGATGTTAAAGAACTTGATTTATCTGCTTATGCGGGTAAAACACTAACGATGATTTCATTGAAATACGTGTCAACTCAGGCTGTCAATAACTTTACATCCTATATTGGTCAGATTGGCGTATTGGGTTCAACTTCTTTATCTTGCGGTAAAGCAACTAATTTGCAGGTTCAAAAAGACCTTGGAGTAGATAAGGGAGATATTCGTTTAACATGGGATGCGGCAAGTGGAGATATTCAGCATTATAATATTTACTTAGAGCAGGCCGGGACAAAAATATTAGCAGGACAAACACCTTCGTGTGCATTTTACCTGCCTGAAATAATCAGGACCAGTCCATCAGAGAGTGACGTAAAAGTATATGTGATATCGGTGGCTCAGGATTTTGAAGAGAGTTCTGAAGCATCAGTTACTGTCAACTGGAAAGAAATTCCAGCCCCGGAAGTTAAGATCAAGACTACATCAAGTTTCTCTAAAGCTAATCAGGAAATTACATTTACTGCAATAGCAACTAACTATCCTGAGTCATATGTTTGGACGATGCCGCAAGGTGCTGTTAAAGTATCTGAAACAGCAGATAAAAGACAGGTTGTTTACAGCTTTCCAAATGAAGGCGTTTTTGATATTAAAGTTCAGGTGACGAGCGCTACCGCTACAACTAACTTCACTGCTGAAGGATTAGTTACAATTAACAATACTGATGAATTAAGCAATGTTGCTTTAAATAAATCAATTGCCGACCATAACGGTCATTTTGGTTCTGAGCAACCAGAAAAATTGATTGATGGCGTGACTGACCAGGGCGGAAGTGAAAAGTGGTGCTTTGGAGGTGAAAAAGAGCATTTTGTTATTATTGATCTTGAAAAAGCCTATAAGATTTATCGTACTCGCTTGTATGATTGTATGGTAAATGAGAATGGACCAAACTTAATTACTTACCGTGCATTTGTGAGTACAGATAATACTGAAGGAAGCTGGAAAGAGATTTATGATGAAGAAGGGCGAGGAGATGATGATATAAAAGATGACCATTTTGCAGGTATTGTTGGACGTTATGTGAAGTTTGTACCATATGATGTTAACGATGCTATTACAATTCGTCTGTGGGAATATGAAGTTTTTGGCCTGGAAGGTCCTTTGACAATTGATGCGCCTGCCGGATTTAAATTGGATAAAGGTTCTAAGAAAAATGTAACGGTGAATTTTGACCTGGGTAATGAGTCCAAAGCTTCAGATTTCAAAGTTGAAGTGACTGTTCCTGATACAGATGAACAACAGCTGATTGAAATTTCAAATGTAATTGTTAATAATGAAAGTGTGAGCTTTGATGTTACTGCAAATGCATATGGTTCAGCTAATTTTATGGTAAAAGTTACCAATAATGGATGGGTTGCAACAGGATCTGCTAAAGTAGTAATCGAAAATGCCGCCTGGGAAAACCTTGCTCTTAACCGTACTGCCGATAAAGGGGATGATACAGGGTATGGTGATGAAATAAATGAAATTACCAATGTCTTAGATGGCGATATGAGCACACATTGGGCTGGTAAATTGGGATGCACTAAATTTATGGTTGATCTAGAACGAGAGTGCACTGTTTATAAGTTCCATGCTAAATTTACAAATGGTATTGGCGCATATGGTGGCGGATACAACAAAATACCAGGTAATGTTACTATTCGTTACAGTGTTGATAATACGAATTGGAATGAACTTCAGGCAGCAGTTGAAGGAGACGAATTTACTGTTGAATGCAATGGCGCTGGAGTTCAGTATATCGAATTGGTAAGCGACCTAAGTGGTTATGATCATATAGGTTTATATGAAGTGGTTGTTACAGGCGAGGAAGGGCTCCCAACAGCAATTGATGATGTTAATAGAAATAACTTAAACGTGAATATTTATCCAAACCCATTAAAACCTAATTCACAAATATCTGTTGATATGCCAGTGGCGGGAGAAGTATCAGCAGAGATATTCAATATTGCAGGAAGTAAAGTAGCGAAACTTCAATCTGTGGTATTAGGTGAAGGTCAACATACAATTAAAATAGAAGATGGATTAATAAATAGTCTAAAAGCCGGAATCTATGTTGTAGTTGTTAATACACCTTCAGGAAGTAAAGCAATTAAGGTTATAAAGAAATAGTTGTATAACTAGTTTGAAATACCCGTTTGATTATGAAGAGGCCGCTGGATATCCGGCGGCTTTTTTATGTCTTAGTAACAAAATTAATATATAACGAGGATAGATGAACAGTACTTTAGATGGACAAACGAAACCTCTTTCTGCGGTAATTGTAAAAAACAATAATCGTCAAATTAAGTCGATTCAGACAGTGTTAGAGTCAGAATTTGAGTGTGTTAAGATTTTTGAATGTGATCTGGCTCTGGAAAAAGCAATTGCTAATGTACCTGATATTGTTCTGATTTGTCCGGAGTTTCCATTTTTAAAAGGTATTGAGTTATGCAGGAGCTTAAAAAACAACCTGCAAACAAGTCATGTCCCTATTGTCTTGATAGAAAGTAAACAACCATTTGATTATAAATATCGATTTCTTGAGGCGGGTGTTGATGCATACATTGGCAAAAATGAGAGTCTGCATATAGTAAAGCTTCAGATCGAAAATCTTTTACATAACAGGAAAATCTTAAAGTTCCATTACCAGAATGAATCTCCTTTTCAGGAGAAGCTAAATAATTATAGTTTAGATCAGCTATTTATTTTAAGAGTTCAGGATTCAGTGTCTAAAAACTATTCTGATTCAGATTACAACGTATCGAAGTTAGTAAATGACCTATGTATAAGCCGTTCAAATTTATATAGCCGGTTAAAATCACTAACAGGCTTGACCACCAGCGCATATATCAGATTATTTCGATTAAAGAAAGGAGCAGAGTTATTAAAAAATGGGGACCTAAACGTATCTCAGGTAGCTTACAGTATTGGTTTAAATGATCCAAAGTACTTCTCAAAATCATTTAAAAAATTGTATGGTCTAACGCCATCTGAATATCAACGTGGTGAGGACAGGATCGATGAAGATAAGCAGCCCGTTTTTTTAACTAATTATACCACAACTCAAAACCTGCCTAATTGGGCTTAGGACTTTGATTGGTAGTTATGGTATAATTTATAGTGATTGTCAGTGAACGCCGCTGGAAGAGTTGCAAGAGCTGCAAGAGCTCAGGTTATCAAGCTAAACCTTTACCTGAAATTTATTAACTACTTCCTGAATAATGCGTTTATCGGCTCCTGCCCAATTCAGAGCCTGAAGTTCGTCAGGTAAGAACCAGCTTACTTTTTCATGTTCAACAGCGCAAACTTTACCCTCTCGTATTGTGCAGATAAAAGGAATTAATTCAATGGTTTTATCGGGATAGAAATGGATAACAGAAGCCAGGCGCTCAGTGATATCAATACTTCCTGCCAGTTCCTCTTTTATCTCACGTTGAATACATTGTTCTGCTGTTTCTCCTTCATCTATTTTACCACCCGGAAACTCCCATTTCCAGCTTTCACTCATTTGACGACTTCTTAATGCAGCCAATCTTCTCCCCTCATTAATAATAATGGCGCATGTAACCTGTGTT
>JAKSBD010000424.1 GCA_022361295.1 Bacteroidales bacterium | reverse complement strand
GTAACCATTGAGTTGTCAGAACCTCAGCAGTTCTATCCGAATGAGAAATTCTACATCATCGTGTCTTACGAATTTGGTGTAGGATATCCACAAGGTGGCATATTAACAGAAGAGCCTGTACAGGGTCGTTTCTTTTTCCAGAATGGTGAAGACTGGTTAGATGTAACGCATATCGCTTCGCTTGAAAGTTACATGTGGATGATCAAAGCCATTGAAGAAGAGCACGTATCTGCTTCATGGGTAAGAGTGCTGACTCCGGTAACTGGTGAGGTAGAAACCGGACAGGCATTGGATATTGAAATGGAGTTTATTGCTGCCGGAGTGAGAGATGTTGACAACATGGCCAAATTAATTGTAGAAACCAACGATCCGATTAATCCTGTAATTGAGCGTTCTATGTCACTTCGCTTAAACCAGGGACCATCGTTCACAATTGATTCGGAAGTGGAGTTGATTGTTAATGAAAATGAGACACTAACATTTGATGTGACGGCATCTGATTATGAAGGAGATGCTTGCAGCTATGCATTAACAGAAGAAAACAGCTCTGTTACTATCTCTGAAGTAGATGATGTTATAACAGTAACTTATCAACCGGATTATAATGCAGCTGGTGTTAATATCATTTCAATAACAGGAACTGATGCCCATAACCATTCAACTGTATTTGAAATACCTGTTGAGGTAGTCAATGTCAATCGTTTGCCTGAAGTAACAGAAGCTATTGAAGAAATGGTAATTGTGTTGGAGAATGGTGTTGTTGATGTTGATTTGGATATGCACATTTCAGATCCTGATGGGGAAGAATTGATGTTCGAAGTAAGTAGTAGTGATTATATAATCTTAGACGTCTTTGTATCAGGCAATAAACTGAAAATGGAACCTTTATCAGTGCTTAATCCTGATGTGGATGTTACAGTAACGGCTACTGATATTCACGGAGCTGTTTTTGAATACACGTTCGCAGTAAAAGTGATTCACCGTACAGGTATTGATGATATGAAAGCCAATAGCTGGCGTATTTATCCTAATCCTGCAACTTCGGTAGTTAATATTGAAGGTGAAGCAAATGAGGCTGCGGTTCAGATAAGCATTCTCAATGCAGCAGGGGCAATTGTTAAAGAAGTCAATATGCCATGGAGTGCTGGTCAGGCACAAACCATTAATATTGATGATTTGGCAAAAGGCATATATCTGCTTGAGATTCAGGATGGTTATTCATCTGAAGTATATAAGCTTATTAAAAAGTAATATAGGTTAAGTTTTTTTAATAGTTAGATGGGGGAGTGTCTTCCAAGGCACTCCCTGATTTAACACATAAACAAAAACAAATGAATAATAAAATATATAGATTCGCCTGGTTGGCAATATTGGTTTTCGGACTGTTTGCCACTGCCTGTTCAGACGATGATCCGGCAGATACAGAGGCACCAACAGCCTTAATTGGCAGCCCGGTAGCCGAGATGGTTTACCAGAGAGGGCAATCAATAATAGTAAGTGCCGGGTTTGAAGATAACCAGGCTTTGTCTCATGTGGAAGTATCAATAAGTGAAGCCAGCGAACTAAAAGGTTGGGATGATCCATGGGAAGAAACAGAAACAATTGAGTTAAGTGGCAAAAGTCAGTCACTTTCGTCATATGTATTATTTGGCGAAGCCATACCGATGGAAATTAAATCAGGGTCTTACAAGTTGGAATTCCTGGTTGTTGATATGGAGTTGAATTATACCAAATATGATATTGCCTTAACCATTGAATAATTAATTTTCTGGTATAGGTAAGGAGGCAGAAGCCGGAAACCTGCCTCCTTTTTTTATTGTCCAAACCCACCAGAGAGAACCCCAAAGATATAACCGGTATACGTTAGTTGCCGGAACTGTTTTAACCTATACAAATTCAATGATAAAGCACCTTGATATAGGGTGTTTTTTATGTTCTAATATTAATTAATCAATTAAATCGATGAAAAGATTTTTTACATTCATGGCCTTGCTGTGCTGTGTGAGTATTGGCTTATTGCAAGCCCAAACACGCACCATCACAGGAACGGTAACCAATGAAGATGACGGTTTCACCATGCCGGGTGTATCGGTATTGGTAAAAGGAACCACAGTAGGTACTGTCACCAATTTTGACGGACAGTATAACCTCTCAGTACCTGAAGACGCACAAACTCTTGTGTTTTCATTTATTGGAATGGCCACTCAGGAGATTGCTCTTGAAGGGCAAAGTGCA
Source organism: Bacteroidales bacterium (assembly GCA_022361295.1). Taxonomy (GTDB): domain Bacteria; phylum Bacteroidota; class Bacteroidia; order Bacteroidales; family Marinilabiliaceae; genus Carboxylicivirga. The sequence continues at coordinate 7,127 of JAKSBD010000424.1, read as the reverse complement.
ATAGATGTGGTGCTTAAAAGCGATAGTGAAAATATTGATGAAGTAGTAGTTACTGCTTATGGTAGTAAAGGAAAAGTTGGACTGAAAGGAGCTATTTCTGTCGTCTCTGCCGAAGAGTTGGAGCAAATTCCAGTCGCTTCTTTTGATCAAATGTTACAAGGAAAAACAACTGGACTGCAAATTTCAAGTGGATCTGGCCAGCCGGGTTCAAGTAACACAAAAGTAAGAATTCGTGGTACAGGTTCGATCATGGCCTCAAATGAGCCATTATATGTTGTAGATGGAGTGCCGATTGAACCTGGAGTATTCGGTAGTTTAAATGCCAATGATTTTGAAACAGTAAGTGTTTTAAAAGATGCCTCTTCAACGGCCATTTATGGTTCGCGTGCAAGTAACGGGGTTATCTTAATTACTACCAAGAGTGGTACAGAAGGAGCTACAACTGTTAATGTTCGTCACCAGTCAGGTGTTTCTATCAAGGGAACAGAAAAGTTTGACATGATGAATTCCTCTGAGAAATTATGGTTTGAACAACTTGCTAAAAAAGGTCCTGGTTGGGAATTAAGCCCAATGAATCCTAATTACGATTTACTTAGCCCGGAAGCACAGGCTGCCAATGTGGAAGAGTTAAATCGCCTGCGACAAATTAATACTGACTGGCAGGAACAGTTTTACCGTACAGGTAAAACCATGAGTAATGAAGTTAATTTTTCAGGTGGTACTCAAAAGACCAAGTATTATGTGTCTTACCAGAATTATTATCAGGAAGGAATTTCCTATCGTTCAGACTTAAACAGAAATACAGGTCGATTGAACCTTGATCATCAGTTGTTTAAAAATTTAAAAGTTGGAATTAATACAACGATTGGTCAATCAAGAATCAATAATATTGAAAGTGAAGGAGGTATTAACCTAAGTAACCCATATGCTGCCGTTTATTTAGCAAATCCATGGGAAGAGCCTTATGATGCCAACGGACAGTTATTACCTGGTAATTACCAATTTTCGAACATTCATCTTTCAGATGACGAGAACTCAAAATATTTTAATCCTTATGCTAAGACAGGTGCGAATGCCTTGGATATGATGTCTAACTCGACTGATATAGATGAGGAGACTAAGTTTATTGGAGCATTTACCTTAGAGTGGGATATTTTACCATATTTAACGGCCAAAAGTCAGTATGGTATTGATTATCGTCATACTTTAAATGAGCGTTGGGTAAGCCCTGATAGCTATGTGGCCAGTACCCTGGGAGATGGTGATGCAGGACGCGATGGTGTTATAAGTGAGGAATTTACTCGCCGTACGGCTACCAGTTTTACAAATACATTGGATTTTAAAAAGGTATTTAATGACATTCATACAGTATCAGCTGTTTTAGGTACAGAGTATCTGCACCGCGATTATTTTGGTTTTGGTTATACAGGCTATGGATTAGAGGCAAAATTACCAGAAACACCAGCTGCAATTACTCCGGGAGATAATTCAAATAATTATATTGCGTCAGTTAATGGTTACAAAAGTCAGCGTAAATTATTTTCTTTGATTTCATTGGTTAATTATACCTACGATGGAAAATATACATTTTCAGGAAGTTTACGTCGCGATGGTTCATCTGCATTCGGTACAAATAATCAGTATGCTACTTTATATTCTGCCGGTTTTACATGGGATGTTACCCGTGAAGCTTTCATGAGCAATGTAGACTGGGTAAATAATCTGAAGTTCCGAATCAGTTATGGTACAACAGGAAACCAGGAGGGACTGGGTAACTTTGAATCTAAAACGCTTTGGAGCAATACATCATATGCCAATAATGCCGGATATTATTTAAGTCAGGCTGGTGATCCTGATATCAAGTGGGAGGTAGCTCATAAATTTAATGTTGGTATTGATTATCACTTGTTTAATAATCGCCTAAATGGTTCGATTGACTTCTATAACGACAGAACCTCTGATCTGTTTATTGCACAAACCTTCTCTGCCTGGGATGGAGTTCCTGGTAACAGCAAGACTACGAATGCGGGAGAGATGCGTAACCGAGGTGCAGAATTATTAATTAATTACGATATCATCCGCAACCGAGAGTTAACATGGTCAGTCGGCACAAACCTGTCATATAATGACAATGAGATTACCGACTTGGGACAGGTAAACGAGTTCGAGCAAGGTACTTCGATAGTTCGTGTAGGTTTACCTATCAGCTCACACTACATTGTTAAGTGGGCAGGTGTTAACCCGGCTACAGGTGACGCCATGTATTATACCAAAGATGGCCAGATAACAAGTAATTATAGTATGGATGATAGTGTGGCGGATTTCGGATCATCAGAACCACCATTCTTTGGCGGATTCAATACTTCATTAAGCTACAAAGGTTTTGAGTTGAGTGCGCATTTTACCTTTGCTCAAGGTTTTTACCGATTTAACAACCAGTCATTCTTTCAGGAGAATCCAAACTTTGCCCAATTCAATCTGTCAACAGATATGTTAGATATCTGGCAAAAACCTGGCGATATTACTGAGATCCAAGGTGCGCATTCGCAACGCGAATTTTCATCTAAAGATATTGAAGATGCCTCATATGTTCGCTTCCGTAATTTAATGGTTGCCTATAATATGCCGCAGTCGATTCTGAAAAAGGTTGGACTCATCAAACGAATGAAGATCTATGGACAGGGACAAAATCTTTTTACCTGGACCAAATGGACCGGTTTCGATCCTGAGGATAGTAATAACCTGGCTAGCTATGAGTATCCAACACCTAGAATTTTTACCGTTGGTCTTGATTTAACCTTTTAAAGGAAGATAAAGCTTAAGTTAAAAATCAATGGATTTACGATAACTATCGTTACCATCCCAACTAAGTTGGGATTTGTTGAGAGAATAAGTTAAAAAAGTGAAACACATGAAAAATAGAAATATAATCGCTGCATTTTTTGCTGGTATGCTCTTGCTGTCAGGATGTTCGTTAGATATTGAACCAACGGACTATATAAGTAGCGATAAAGCATTTGAAACAGTAGAGGATCTTGAGAAGGGTCTTGTTGGAGTTATGACCACTTATGGCGGCCATGGTATTGTAGGAATGAGTGATTGGGCCAGTGATGATTTAAGATACTCACTTGGTAATACTGGGCAAGGTGTTCAGGTGCACAACTGGACATATAATGCCTCTACAAGCGATTTAAGTGGAACGTGGAATGGAAATGCGACACTGATTGATCGGGCTAACCGTATTTTAAAGGAAGCAGAGAGGTTTGATGCTGAAGATGATCTTGTAAAGCGAATCAAAGCTGAATTAATTTTTACGCGGGCCTACGCACATTTCGAAATTGTTCGTTTGTATTGCAAAAATTATGAAAACAATGATCCACTAGGTATTCCGTACAAAACAGAATCTGTAGCTGATGCACCTGCACGATTGTCTCAAGGGCAGGTATATCAGAATATTTTAACAGATATTGAGAGCGCTTTACCGGCATTGGCTGACGAAGCAGAAGGTAGCTACTTTGCTACTAAAGCAGCAGCTTATGCACTAAAATCACGTGTAGCCTTGTATATGCGTGACTGGGATATGGCTATTGAGGCTGCGAATCAATCAATTGATACAGGTTTACGTTTAGCTGATCGTGATGAATATGCCGGTGTTTGGGATGATGATATTGAGGAAGGTGTTGAAGTAATCTTCAAATTGTTCCGTGAATCGAGTGCATTAGGTGATTACTATACTGTTGGTGGTAGTCAGATTATTTTGTTTCACCCATCATATGATTTAATGAATCAATATGAAGATGGTGATGTGCGTAGCTCTGTCTTTTTTGGACAAAGCGCAAACGGACAGGATATTGTTACTAAACATGATGGTCGCCCAAATGATAAGTCAAACGTAGTAGATTTAAAGGTGTTTCGTGTATCAGAACTATTCCTGATTAAAGCTGAGTCATACGTTGAGAAAGGTATGTTAGAGGAAGCTGCTAATGAGTTAAACACCCTGCGTAGTCAGCGTTTAGAAGCGCCAGTTGTCTTAAGTTTTAATAATGCTGCAGAGGCTTTAATGGCATTGCAAATTGAGAGAAGACGCGAGTTAGCCTATGAAGGTCATCGTTTCTACGATCTAAAACGTTGGAATTTGGGAGTTAACCGCTTAGATGAAGACTCAGAAACTACTGAACAAACACTACCGGCTGGTGATTATCGTTTTGTATTCCCAATTCCTCAACAGGAAATATTTGCCAATGAAAACATGGTGCAGAACGATGGTTATTCAAATTAATGTAATGGACCGATAAAACATCAAATTATGAAATTTACGATAAAACATATATTTATTGCTTTAATATCACTGATATTGGCTTCCTGTGGTGAAGTCGATAAAGAGTTGTTCAGCGATAAAGATGCCTATTTTGCTTTTGTACAAGGAAGTGCAGCTATTACCGAAAACGCTGATGAGAATCTTGAAATAAGCCTTTATTTGGCAAAGAGCACTGCTAAGGGAAGCGTGACCCTGGAGGTGGATACCGAAGGTTTTGATAATCCTGCTGTAGAAGGTGAGGATTTTGAATTACTAGATGGCAAAACAGTCTTATTTAACGGTGAATATTACGAGGAAATCAAGATTAAAGTGATAGACAATGATATTACCGATAAAGACAAGCAGTTTAATTTAGTGATGGTGTCAAATGATATCGATGCCGGGTTAGGTATAGCCGACGGTGAGTTATCTGGCATGCTAATTACTATTATCGATGATGAGCACCCTTTAGCTGCTGTTTTGGGTACTTATACTTTAAACTGGGATTCACCATGGAATGGAAATGATCTGCAAGAGATCAATCAAATATTCTCTGTTGAAGGAAGTGATACAGAAATTGAAATGGTTATTGGTTATTACCGCGATCACCCGGAATTTGGCTTATCAACAAAAGTTAAAGGCTCAGTAGATATGGATGCAATGACCATAAGTATTGCATATGACCAGGAAACCTATAATGATGGGACTCATGTTATGAGTATTTATGGTGATGATGAAACGCCAGGAGGTATTATTACCGATGGTTATTTAATCGGTGATATTGACCCGGTATCTGGTGATATCACCTTCCGAAATCCATTTGCCATTGCCTTCACAGGAGGACCAAATGCAGGATATTACGAGGACTTATATATTAACCCTGTTCTTAAAAAATAAAACAAAGTAAAGACCAAGTATTCATAGACTAAAGGTTTTGGTTTTTTAGTGGAGCCACCATAGCAAACGTGCTATGGTGGCTTTTTGTTATGCTCAGTATTTTGAACTCCAGCTCCTGTTATTTGCCATTAGGTTTCAGCTCTTTATAGAACTAAATTATTGGGGTGCTTTGTTAGTGATAGGTCGATAGTTATATAGACTTGAGTGACGATCAAAGAATACGCATGCTATGGCAACTCGTAACAGCATTTTAATAGAGGGGAAGTCGGAACGAAACCAATTGACAAATCCCAGAATTTTCCGTTGACTATCATAATTATTCCAAGGTATAAATTTAGAGCCTGATATCTTAATTTACTGACTATTCACATGCAGTAGTTTTAGTCTAATTCAATCGTCTAATTATTTCAGGATTGGACATCAGCCCGAATTTTCCATGTAAATATTTTAGGATTCAATTTGAAGTTCCTTCAAAGTTCCTTCGAAGTTCCTTCGATGTTCGTTCGATGTTCCTTCAATGATGATTGAGTAAATATTGACGATAATACGACGAATAAATGATCAAATTTAGAAGGAATAGGAAAGTTGGTCCGATAGATGCCACCCCGCGCATTGTTGATGGATTTATACCTTGACACAGAATTTGAAACTGATGCTTAATAAGTAGTATGGTACCTTTGTGTATGTAGCAAAAAAAAGCCTGATAGTTAAACTATCAGGCTTTGACGTGGTACCCGAGGCGGGACTTGAACCCGCACGGCCTAATGGCCACAGGATTTTAAGTCCTGCGTGTCTACCAATTCCACCACTCGGGCATCCTTGGAGCGAAAAACGGGACTCGAACCCGCGACCCCGACCTTGGCAAGGTCGTGCTCTACCAACTGAGCTATTTTCGCAATTTAGTAATCCACCAATCTTAGTCAGTGTCTTACTTTCAGTCTCATTTGCCCTCCCTGCGTATCAGAGTTTGTTTCTCAAATGCGGATGCAAATATAGCGCTTTTTCAATAATTGCAAATAAAAAAAAGCCCATTTTTTGAGCTTTTTTTTAGGCAGGAGGCTTATTTGCCTCCAACCCACCTTTTTATATCATTCAATTTATTTAAGGCCTCGACAGGTGTCAGATTATTTACATCCAAAGTTTGTATTTCATCGCGTATTTGTTTCAGAACCGGATCGTCAAGCTGGAAAAAACTAAGCTGCATACCTTCACGGTTATTAGAGATGTCATCCATTGGCTTTGTTAACTCGCCTTTGCGATTTGAATTCTCCAACTCACCCAATATGTCATTGGCCCTGTTAACAACACTTTTAGGCATACCTGCCATTTTAGCCACGTGAATACCAAAGCTGTGGTTACTGCCACCTGGTACTAATTTGCGTAGGAAAATCACCTTGTTATCTACTTCCTTTACCGATACATTGTAGTTTTTACAGCGCTTATGTGTTTTTTCCATTTCATTCAGCTCATGATAATGGGTGGCAAACAGTGTTTTGGCGCCTGCTCGTTTATGTTCATGGATATATTCAACTATCGACCATGCTATAGATATTCCGTCATAGGTGCTTGTTCCGCGCCCTAATTCATCAAATAGAACAAGACTTCGGGGAGTAAGGTTATTTAAGATGCTTGCCGCCTCGTTCATTTCCACCATAAAGGTTGATTCACCAAGGCTGATATTGTCTGATGCTCCTACACGTGTGAAAATTTTATCCACTACACCTATGGTGGCCGATTCGGCAGGTACATAACACCCAATTTGTGCCAGTAACGTTATTAGGGCTGTTTGACGTAATAGTGCCGATTTACCGGCCATGTTTGGTCCTGTAATAATAATTATTTGTTGTTTCTCATTATCCAGATAAACATCATTAGGAACATATTCTTCTCCGGCAGGCAGTTGTTTTTCTATAACAGGGTGGCGTCCGGCTTT
>JAKSBD010000293.1 GCA_022361295.1 Bacteroidales bacterium | reverse complement strand
TTTCCTGAATCTGAAAAAAAAAAAAAAAAAACTACTACTGCACTGGTAAAAACTGCTTCTGCATTGGTAAGAATTGCTCCTGCACTGGGAAGAAATGCTCCTGCACTGGGAAGAAATGCTCCTGCATTAGGAAGAACTACACCTGCATTGAGAAGAATTGCACATGCATTAGAAAGAACTGCTCCCGCACGCTTACATATGCATTTCTGTTTGTCACAATAGCTTTTTTTTGCACAACTTGTGTAAATCTATTGCCTGCATGGGCAGATTTATCGGCTACATGCGCAAAATGTGTAGCTGCATGTGCAGTTTTACTTGTTACAATAGCACTTTCATGAGTTGTATACACTGTTTTAAGGCATACATAAGCAGTTGTATCAGCTACATACGCAATTGCGCACACAACATTAGCTGTTATAGTAATTACATGCGTTGTTTATTTGACTGCAATGGCTTTCTGTCAGATGATCATGCTTCACCGGTGATTAGTCACATTTAGTCCCTTCATTAAAAATAAAACCCACCCGGCATGTGGAAACCAGGTGGGTCTTATATAACCAAAAGGAATGTATAAAAATAATCGAATGAACTTATCTATTGCTCGTTAGCAAATGTTCTTCGCTTATGCTGTTGTATTCTCTAAAACTTCTTCTTTTACTATTTCTTTCATTGCTTTTTTAAGGTTGGCCTGACTTACTTTTATCGGCGACACATTCACCGGACCGTTGATGCAGCCATTTTCACAGGCCATAACCTCATAAAAAGCGGCATCGGTCACTTTCTTTTTAGGTAATGATTTCAGCAAACGAATGTTACGCTTGTCGATGCCATCAATAAGCTCTGTTTTAATGTTGTGCTCTGTTGACAGAACCGTTTTAATAGCATTGGTAACACCGCCGGATGAGGCGTAACCGCGACTTTCAGGTCTGACAATTTCTGCAACAACTGATTGATCAGTATTAGCAGCCAAATCAATTTTTAATGCAGCAAATAAAGCTCCTAATTCTTCGGTAGTGATAACATAGTCCACATTAGGATTCTTATAAGCTTCGGTTCGCTTAGCCAGGCAAGGTCCGATAAAAACAGCTTTATAGTCTGGAAAACGCTTTTTGGCCAATTGAGCTGTATAGGCCATTGGCGATGGCGTATCGCTGATATAAGGTTTTAGTTCCGGCGCATGTTTCTCTGAAAACTCGATATAAGATGGGCAGCAAGAGGTTGTCATAAAGGTAGCACCATTGTCAAGCCGCTCCAGTAATTCGCTGGTTTCATGGTCAGTGGTCATATTGGCTCCTTCAGCCACTTCAATCACTTCATCAAATCCAATAGCTTTAATGCTGCTTAAAATTTGTGAGGCACTGGCTTTAAACTGGCTTAGAATGGCCGGTGCCACCATGGCTATGGTTTTTTCTTTCTGATGTTTAATGTTGTAGAATAAGTTCAATATCTGCGATTTCTCAGAAATTGCACCAAAAGGACAAGCTGTCATGCATTTACCACAGTGAATGCATTTATCGAAGTCAATTTCTTCAATGCCATTGGTGTTTTTCCGTATTGCCTTTACCGGGCACGACTCTTCGCAAGGAACAGGTAGGTAGGCGATAGCATGGAATGGGCAGGCTTTCTGACAAATACCACAGTTAACGCATTTTTGGTGGTCGATATTGGCTTTGCCATTAATCACCATAATGGCATCTTTTGGACAGTTAACCTGACACGGGCGTCCTTCGCATCCCTGGCAAAGGTTGCTCACAGTGTAGTTGACCTGCACACAAGAGCTACATGCCTCATCAACAACGGTTAAAAAATTACCGTTTTGTGTATATCCTTTTAATGCCTGTTCGGCGTATTCTTTCAATGGTGTTAATTCATCCTCCTCATCAGCAATATTAAAGCCGAGCAAGGCCATGATCTTATACTTAATTACTGCCCTGTCTTTGTGAACGCAACATCGAATTGGTGAATTGGTGCGCGGACGCATTTCAACCGGTATGCGATCAATTTTGTCCAACAAAGTATCATTGTCCAGTAATTGGATTAATCGTACAAGTAATTCACGTTTGGTTATAACAGCATTGTTATAATAGGTCATTATCTTCTAGTGTTAGTAGTTTCTTTATGATTTTTTGTGTTGTTGCATTATCTAGCTCTTCATCGTTTATCAGCACACAAGGATGAAGTTTTTCGTTCGAATCGCATTTACCAAAACATGGTATGCCTTCAATGCTTACCTTATCTTTTAATTGGTTGGGCAGGCACTCGTTTAGCAGATGCAGCTCTGCACCACCCATAATGTAACACATGGTGCCACAACATATTTGAACTTTATATTTAACTGGTATTTGCATGTTGTCAGGGCTATAAATATTCTATTTCAATGGTTTTTAGGAATTTATCTTCCAATAAGCTTGCTATTTTTTTTACAATATTTCGTCGGATTTCAAGCTCTACAGGTAAATTCGGATCCTGATGAGCATTATTGATTTGTGTACCGGCTAAAATCAAAATGGAATCGCTGTTAAGTAAGAGCTTAACCATTTGTTCGGCAGGTCCATCGCCCTTAATATTATTACTACTTAGCTGTTCAAGCAACGAAGACACTTTGCCAAGAGTTAGTATGCCTTCTGTTATCAGGTCAATGCCTTCCATTTGTGCAACCGGAGGTAATTCCGGATTGTAATTATTGAGCTCAATATGAATCTGACGATCTAACTCGCGTGAAATAATTTTAGATGTTGTGCCACCGCAAATAATTTTCTTACCATTAAAATTATCAAGGCGTTCGGCCAGAATAGCATCATAAGTTTTATAATATGGAGGACCTGATGCCAATACCATTTTTCGAGGTTCACGACAATAGATAACCTGGCAGGTGGCATCGTCTTTAAACCGATCAGCATCATTAGCTCTGGCGCGCTGCATAATTTTTCTTGCCAGTTGGCGGGCCGAGATATCAGGGTTTTTGTTGATGTTTTCATTGACAAAAGACTTTAAACCATCACTTCCCCATCCAAAAGGCATTTTAATGGTTCCCATTCCTGATTGAGTGATGCCATCAGACACCATTATTATACGATCTTCTTTTTGAAGTTTAAAGTGCGAATAGTTAACTTCTGCTGCAATACTATCGGGGCGTTTAACTGTTTTGACTTCAGCTTGTAAGTCAATGAATTGTCCATCGCGATAGATTAAAACCGGAGGATTATCAAATTCAACAATACACGCATCACCTTCACAATTAATATCCAGTATGCTAAATGTTGAATAGCTAATCTGGCGCTTCGAGTCAACCGGAAGAGTCTTCATAATAAAGTCAGAAGTATGTTCAAGCGGGTCGTTTTTAGCCGTAAACTGCAGGGCCATACTTGTTGTCATGGTAGCCAGTATATTTGCTTTAACACCCGAACCCAATCCATCAGAAAGAACGGTAATCAAACGATCTTCTTCCTTTAGCTTGCGCGATTCACAAGAATCACCACACACATTTTCCTGTGCTTTTCGCTCCTGGCATAATTCGGCTTCTATGTAAAAACGCTTGTTATGCATTCTCCTGGTTTTGTGCGTCAAGGATAGAGTTCAATAAAGAGTCAGTGTATGAGGCATTTTCACCCAGCAAAAAGGCAATTTTCTGAACGGTTTCCATGTTCTTTTTAATTACCTCTCGTGTTCGCTTTTCAACAATATCCTTTCTAAATTCAGGTTGTTGTGCACTTTGAATAATGCCGGTTACCAGTTTGTGCTTCTGGATGTTGAAAATCGATAACTGCAGACTTTGCTCATTTTCAGTGACTGGTAAATCGTAATATTCCTTACCGGTTATAAGTGCTGTTTTGAATAGCTTTGCAAACGAGCCCAATTTATCCAGTTCGGCACCGCGCATGCCTGGGTTGGCTTCGAAACACAACTCTGTTTCTGTTCCCATCAATCGGGCAAAGCTGGCATTCATTTCAACAACTTTGTATTTATCGTCGATGATAACAACACCTGACGGTATTTTTTGCAATAAAATGGTTGCCTTGTGATGAGCAACCATTCGCATATAGGAAACACACATAGCCGTTTCGGCATTGCCGCTTAATAAAGCCTGTGCAAAATCACGACAAGTATCATAACCACAGCCACTGCAGTTTAACTCGTCAGCAACGCTTGTTTTTCCAATGCTATGGAGTGCTTCTTTTATGTCTTCGGCCCTATAGTGCTCAGTTTCTACTGTGTCAATATTAAAGAAGTCTCGTTCAATGTTAAAGACTTGTTCTTCTTTAATGCAGCTGTTAGTTGTTTGTGTGCGACAAACAAAACTATTGCGAATGTTGAGATGTTTTCCTGCTATATTTTCCTGGCAACTCATACCAGGGCCATTCAGGCATCCTGTTTCACAGGCAAGCAGCTCAAGAAACAACGGACTGTCTTTGCCATATTGATCCAAATTATCCAATACATTGCGAACCATCTTTTGCCCTGTAAAACTCATAAAGGTGCTTTCTCCGCTATTGTTCTCTCGTTTAATGGTTTCTACCATGCCACCATCAAGGGGGTAGATGACACCTTCGCGAGCCTGGTAGGGCACAAAGTCTGGTTCACTTTCTGTTTGTGTATTTTCAATGTGTATATTTTCTTCTTTAATCCAGTTGCTTAGTTCCTTAAATGTGAGCGAAACATCAACCAATTCAGAATCGTCAGCCTCTGATTTTTTACCAATGCAAGGGCCAATAAATACAATCCCAATGTCATTGCCATACCAGTGTTTCATCATACGAGCATGGGTAAGCATTGGTGACATATAAGGCGTGATGGACATTGTATGCTGAGGGTAGTATTTACGTATCAATTCAACCACCACCGGGCAAGCTGATGAAATATATGTACCGTTCTGGCGTACCTTAAGGTATTGACTGATTTGTTTGGAAACCTCCTGTGCTCCGATAGCAGTCTCTGATATTCCTTGAAAACCAAGCTGCTTAAGAGCATTGATTATTGGTTGTGCATTTGTACCGTATTCAGCAACAAACGAAGGAGCTAACGAAACATAAACTTCTTTTCTGTCTTTAATTAATTGTCTGGCTCTTGAAATGCCGTCACGTACCTTTTTAGCGCCGGTTGGACAAATAGCTACGCAATGACCGCAGTAAATGCAAAGTTCATTAACAACCGAAGCAAGATTATCGCTTACTTTAATTGCTTTGGTTGGGCATTCGCGAATGCACTTGTAGCAATCTTTACAATCGTTCGTTTCTGTATATATTGGTTTCAATGACATGGCTTTTAATTGAAATGATTACTTAATATAGAAGGCAGGTTACTTTGGGTTACACCTTCATATTCTATTTCATCAATTTCAATAACAGGTCCCCTTTTGCACATCTCATTGCATAAATGACCCCTGAAATCAATTTGAGAATCAATCTTCCGGTCTTTGAGAAAATCCTGAATAACTTTCAGGTTTTCAGCATTGCCCCTGGAGTGACAAGAGCTGCCAAGGCAGATAAGTATTTTATGATTTATAGTTGATTCCATTGTTCCACATTTTGGCTTTTGTATGTCAAGGTGCTTGCCAAAAATGCTTAAGTCCTGGAATTCTAATGTTTACAGATTTATTTCTTTAATTAAAAAATGGTGATGTTTCCAGTGTGTCCTAAAGTAGTACACATGAGTCGTGTAGATGTCACGTAATAGGACAGTGTCCTAAAGTAGGACGAGCGATATTTGTCACCGGATGTGGAAATGTATTGTATGAATCAGCTTATTACCTCAATATTGTATTTTTTGAGCTTAAGGTATAGTGTATTTCTACTTAAGCCAAGAGATTGTGCAGATTGAGTCATGTTATTATTAAAATGGCGAAGAGTTCTAATAATAAGATCGCGTTCCATCTCTTTAACAGAAGTCAGAACCTCAGCTTGGGTGGCTTCATCATTATTTCTAATGGCAGGTACAGATGAACTTGTTAATACTTCTTTTTTAAGGTTTTCGAATGATATTTCTCCATCAAGTATAACATATTGTTCTATGGCATTTTCGAGTTCCCTGATATTACCAGGCCAGTCATAATCTAAAAATTGCTGTAGTGTTGAATAGCGAATCTGTGGTACTTCCTTTTGTAAACGAAGTGATTTTTTATTTAAGAAAAATCGGATTAGTGAAGGCAGGTCTTCCATTCGTTCACGCAATGCAGGAATTTTCAAGGGGATAACACTCAGCCGGTAATACAAGTCTAATCTGAAATTGCCTTTGTCAACTTCTGCTTTCAGATTTTTATTGGTTGCTGCAATGATTCTTACATCAACCGGTATGGTTTTTTCACCTCCAACCCTTGTTATTGCACTTTCCTGAATGGCTCTAAGTAGTTTAACCTGTACTTCGGGTTTCATATCGCCCACTTCATCCAGAAAAAGTGTTCCGCCATTCGCCAATTCAAATTTGCCGGGGTGTCCACCTTTTTTTGCTCCTGTAAAGGCCCCATCGTCATATCCAAAAAGCTCACTTTCTATAAGATTGTCACTAATTGCTGCACAGTTGATAGCCACAAATCCTTTGTCGTGACGACTGCTGGCATTATGGATGCTTTGAGCAAATACTTCTTTCCCTGTACCGCTTTCAGCCTCTATTAGAATGGTAGAGGGGCTGTCGGATATATTTTTGGCATAATCAACCAGCTTACGCATTTGCTGGCTTTTGGCAATTATATCCTTAAATGTAAAGCGGGCCTGCATTCCCGTATATTTGTTTACCAGGTGGTAAACATTTTCCAGCTCACGAATGGCAATAACCAATCCTATTAGTTTTACATTTTCCTGATCAAGTATAGGTGTAACAGTTACATTAAATTTTGCCTTTCGCTCAGCAGTGTTTATGGCAATTTCTTCATTAAGAAACTTCTCACCAGAACTAACTAACTGGTATATGTTATTCCAATTAGGAATAATGTTCTTAACAGGAATCTTTAAAAGCTCGCGTCTTCTGATGTTTATCCATTGACATGCTTGATTATTAGCGTATTTAATATTGCCGTTAATACTAACCGATATTACGCCCACCTTCAAAGCATTCATCATTGCAAAAGTAAACTGATGTGTATCATCCATTTGCTTTTGCATACTCACATCTTTTATCTCTGCATTTATGCTTGTGTCAATGGCAGTAATCGCCATGTTGAGCCAGGGATAATCAATATCAATAGATGAAATAAGAAAAATCTGATAGGTCTGTTCTTTGCTCTTATTGTGTTATTTGACAAGGTTGTAAACAGAATCCCCCATGGTAATCATCCCCCGTGAGTTATATTTTTCCCATTCTATTCTTTCAGCTACCAACTGCCAGTTCTGTGCCTCCTTTAAGTGGAATTTTTTCGAAAATTCCATATTGCCATACAAATGACTTATAAGTCCTTGTTCGTTGACAACAATTAGTTTGAAGCAGGCGCTATCCATGTTTTTTACAAATTGGCTTAAAGCATTTGTAAGTGCATGGCTATGAGCAGTATTTGAGTCGTTTGTTTGCATCCCGATGGTATACCATTATTTAAGAAACAAAATTAATCTTTTTAAGGAGAAAAGGCACAGTATATAAATTGCTGTTTTCGCCCAGTTGGGCGCGAATAGACAATGCCTCTGTGTAATAAAAATAAGCTGTCAGGATTGTTTTGATAATCTTTAATTGGCACTGTTTTAGTGATTTGTGGCGAGTTGTTGAGTTAGTGTTTTGTGTATGATCTGCTTTCTGGTACGCTCATTGGGATTAAAGAGATAAATCATAATTCTTTTTAAACCTCAAAAATAAAGCCTATGGAAGTAAAAAAGAGTAAAAAAGCCGACCTGGAAAGGAAACGAGGCATGTTTTTCCAAATTGGAATGATCGTTACACTAGGAGTTGTTTTAGTCGCTTTTGAATGGACTAATAAAGGAGCTAAATACGATACCCTTGCTATGGTAGATGAAGAAGTGCTGGAGGAAGAAGCACCTCCAATTACCAGACAAGAAGAGATTAAACCGCCTCCGCCACCACCCCCGCCGAAAGCAACAGATATTTTAACTATTGTTGATGATGATGTCGATTTGGATGAGGAACTGGAAATAGAAGACACCGATATGGATGAAGATCTGGAAATAGATTTGTCTGATTTTGAAATG
>JAKSBD010000294.1 GCA_022361295.1 Bacteroidales bacterium | reverse complement strand
TGTGCAACAAATGATGCACCATAAATTGGAGGAATTAAGAACCTATTACGGCGATAGTGATGCTTTAAATGAGCAGCACCTGAAAAGGTACCTTAAGAAAGTTAAGAACTAAAAAGGTAAATTTTTAAGCAGGTAGTTGTTGTTTGTTAAAAGAAATTTGTATGTTGTCACGAATGAATTTTTTAAAGAAGCAAACATGCCGTTAAGCAGTATACTCAGACATATTCAGGCCGATGAGCAATTATGGAATCAGGCCATTGATCAATGTACTTCATTTAAAGGAGGAGAAATTGTATATGAGCAGGATACCAATATGAAACATGCCTACTTTGTTAAAAGTGGATTGTTAAAGATCTATCGCGTTGGTTCAAAGGGCGAACAGCAAATTGTCAGACTGGTGAAAGAAGGTGATTTATTTGGTTTTCATTCACTACTTGGAGACGAGCCTGAGGTGACAGCATGCGAGTGTTTGACAGATTGCGAAGTGTGCCGTATTCCCGGCGATGCTTTTAAAAAGTCGATCAGTGCCAATAAAGAGCTAGCCGATTTATTGATTAAAAAAACCTGTGATGAACTAAAGAATTCATATAACTCATTAGTTGAGCTGTCTCAAAGAACAGTGCGTGGACGACTGGCTAATCTTTTATTAAAGCTGCAGGATTTGTTTAAAACATCATCTGATGAGGCTATCCCTTTGGTTATTTCGCGGTTGGACATGGCGCGGTGGATTGGCACATCCAAAGAATCGGTAAGTCGACTCATTACTGAATTTAAAAATGATGGTGTGATACGTTTTGATCGTCGCGAACTGATTATTACTAATAAAGAAAAGCTGGAAAGAATTATAATGTTGTCATAGCAGAATGGGTAAGGAATAAGATAAAATAATTAATATATACCACAAAGAGCGCTAAGAATAAACATAGCGCTCTTTGTGGTTTTGTGGTAATACGTTTTTAAACTCTTAGGTTATATCTGACATTAGATACATTCCCATTTCAGTATTATTTCTTATTAAGCGGCAGTTCAACGCCAAAGTGTTTTTTCTTGTCTTCGTATTTAAGCAGTAAGGCAAATATCAGCCCCAGTAAACTAACTGCGGCAAACATTAATATGGTAGCAGTATAATCCGATACTTCGGGATTACCGGGGTTAGTAGCATCTAAGATGGCTCCGGCAACTATAGGAAATCCCCAAAGCCCTAAATTCTGTATGGAATACATTAGTCCGTAAGCAGTACCAATCTGGCTTTCATCAACTAACTTAACCATGCTGGGCCACATGGCTGCGGGAACAAGCGAAAAGGCAACACCCAATAATATAATAGGCGCCTGAGGAGGAAAGTATGTAAGCGCAAAAATCAAATGCACGGCAACAAGTGTTGTTGCGCCAAATATCATAGCAGTTGCACTTCTTCCTTTTCTGTCAATAAGCCAGCCAAAGAACGGAGTGAAGAATAAAGTGCCTAATGGCAATAATGATGTTAGTTTACCACTTTCAGACAGTGTTAAATCAAACTTGTCAGCGAAAAAGTCAGGAGCAAAGGCCAGAAATGGGAAAACAGCCGAATAGAAGGTAACACAAAGCAAGGCTATATATAAATAGGCCCTGTTGCTTAATAATCCTGTTATATCACTAAATGCGAATGCTTTAGTTTGGCTTGCTTTCCCCGAAACTATTCCTAATTGTTTATCAAGCTTTGCATCTAACAGCATGTATACTATAAAAGCAAGTAAACCTGTACAAACTAAGATAGCAGCCAGCCATATGGCACCCGTCAGGTTGGCACCTTCTTTGGCAACGGCAGGTGACAGGTTTAATGCAGCAAAGGTACCTAAACGACCAAAGCCTACTTTAAGTCCAAAGGCCAATGCTAAATCTTTACCTTTAAACCACTTTACTAGAATCTTACTAACAACTACGATACTTGTTTCTGCTCCCAGTCCGAAAAAGAAGCGACCAATAAGCATCATTTTTAATTCCGGTGAATAGCCTGGTAAAAATGAAGCCATCAAATTATAGCCAATACCACCTTCTCCATAATAATCGGATGCGCCATACGCTGTCAATAAAGCTCCGATTGCCATAAAAAACACAAACATGAAGCCTGTTTTTCGTATGCCCAGTTTATCAAGGATAACACCACCAATGACGGCCATCAGTAAGAAGGTATTAGGCACAGAATAAAACGAAACAAATAAGCCGTAGTCACTATTTGTAAAGTCAAATTCAGCTCTTAGCAGATCCTTTAAAGTAGAAAAGGCATCGTAGAAGTAATAATTAACAGATAGTACAAATCCTACTAATAATAGAATTCCCCATCGCATGGCAGGCGACTCGTTTAGTGCTTTTTTAATTGTATTCATGTAATGATGTGATATAGTTTTAGTTGGCCAAAATAAGCAATTAAT
>JAKSBD010000482.1 GCA_022361295.1 Bacteroidales bacterium | reverse complement strand
TACTCCTGATCGCATGGAGTTAAAAAAGTATAATCCGATTTTGAAGCGTGTTACTTTACACCGCGAAATCAAATAAAACTGATTAACCATGGCAAAGAAAGCAGTAGCATCATTGCAAAAAGGTGAAGGTAAAGGTCACACTAAAGTGATTAAAATGGTAAAATCTGAAAAAACCGGAGCTTATTCATTCCGTGAAGAGATTGTACCAAACGAAATGGCAAAAGATTATTTCAAGAAGTAATTTTTGAAATTCAACTTATAGCACAAAAGCTTCCTTGTTTTCAGGGAAGCTTTTTTGTTGAATAATAGTTTAGATACAGAGCTGAATGACAAAAGGAATGGGAATGATAAAAATCTCTTTAAAATCACTCCTTATACCTATGTCTTTTACCTTGTGTCTTACATCTTTTTTATATCTTTAGGCCCTTAAAAATTAATATTCATGGGTTTATTCGGGAGCTTTAACAAAGCCAAGAAAGAAAGTCTCGATAAAGGACTGGCCAAAACAAAAGAGAGCGTACTTAAGAAGCTGACACGAGCTGTTGTTGGTAAGACAAAAGTTGACGACGATGTACTGGATGATTTGGAGGAAGTATTGATTACTTCTGATGTGGGTGTTGATACAACCCTAAAAATCATCGAACGCATTGAAGAGCGTGTTGCTAAAGACAAGTTTTTAAGTACATCAGAACTTAATGATATACTTCGTGAGGAAATAGCTCAGCTATTAGCCGAAAACAAATCGGGTGATGATAGTCAGTTTGAGCTTCCGGAAAGCGAGCATCCATATGTTATTATGGTCGTTGGTGTCAATGGTGTTGGAAAAACAACAACCATAGGTAAACTGGCCAATAAATTTAAGCAAGCTGGTAAAAAAGTAGTATTAGGTGCTGCGGATACTTTCCGTGCTGCTGCTATTGATCAGTTAGTTGTATGGGCTGATCGTGTTGATGTTCCAATTGTTAAGCAAAGCATGGGGTCTGATCCGGCTTCAGTGGCATTTGACACTTTGGAATCAGCTAAAAATCAGGGAGCTGATGTTGTTATTATCGATACAGCTGGTCGATTACACAATAAAGTTAACTTAATGAATGAGTTAACCAAGGTAAAGCGAGTGATGCAAAAAATTGTTCCGGATGCTCCAAATGAAGTGCTTTTAGTATTGGATGGTTCAACGGGGCAGAATGCGTTTGAGCAAGCCAAACAGTTTACAAAAGCAACCGAAGTGTCAGCCCTGGCAATTACAAAGCTGGACGGTACTGCAAAAGGTGGTGTTGTAATTGGTGTATCAGACCAGTTTAGCATTCCGGTAAAATACATTGGTATTGGTGAAGGAGTTGACGACTTGCAGGTGTTTAACCGCGACGAGTTTGTTGATTCGTTATTTAGATAAAATTAATAGGGCCTTGCATGAACTTTTTTCGTGCTTTACACTTATTATAGTAAAATAGTAAAGGATGCCATCTTTATATGCTAATGCTAATAAAGATGGCATCCTTTTAAGATGTGAGTTTATGAGAAAATTAGACTCTCAACATATACCAATATCACATTGAAATTGGTATTATAAACTTTTAAACGATTAAAAATGTCTGTGTCAAAAGGAAAGAAAGTAGATGTGGTAACCCTTGGTTGTTCAAAAAACCTGGTGGATAGTGAGTTTCTTATTCGTCAGTTTAAAGCCAATGGGATAGAGGTAGCACACGATGCAGAAACACCTGATGGTGAAGTAGCCATTATTAATACATGTGGTTTTATTGCTGATGCGAAGGAAGAGTCAATCGATACAATACTGGAGTTTGCCGAGGCTAAAAAGCGTGGTGATATCAAGCAATTGTATGTTATGGGTTGCTTGTCAGAACGCTATCCCGGGCAGCTGAAGAAAGAACTGCCTGAGGTAGATAAGTTCTATGGTAAGTTTGACTGGAAAGAAATAGTTGGTGAGATAGGAGCGACTTATCGCCGTGATTTAATGAATGAGCGCTCATTGACAACGCCAGCACACTACGCCTACCTAAAGATATCAGAGGGCTGTAACAGAACATGCAGTTATTGCGCTATTCCAATTATCACCGGTAAGCACCTTAGTCGCCCAATGGATGATTTGATTGATGAAGCAAAACGTTTACGTGATACCGGTGTGAAAGAATTGCAGGTGATAGCACAGGATTTATCATTTTATGGCTATGATTTGTATAAAAACTATAAGCTGGCCGAATTAACAGAAAAACTAGCAGGTATTGATGGTATTGAGTGGATTCGACTGCACTATGCCTACCCGGCTGGTTTTCCAATGGATGTGTTAAAGGTGATGAATGATAATCCCAAAGTTTGTAATTACCTCGACATAGCACTTCAGCATATAAGTGATAACATGCTGGGCATAATGCGTAGAAGGGTAAGTAAGAGTCAAACCTACAGATTAATGGAAGAAATGCGCAAGCAGGTATCTGATATTCATTTGCGCACCACCTTTATTACAGGGCACCCTGGAGAAACAGAACAGGATTTTGCCGAAATGGAGCAGTTTGTAAAAGACATCCGTTTTGAGCGCCTGGGAGTTTTCCCATATTCACATGAGGACGACACCTATGCACATAAGAAATATAAGGATGATATTCCTGAAGAAGTTAAGCAGGAACGTGCAGATCGTATAATGGAAATACAAAACGGTATTGCAAAGGAAATTAATGCTGAGAAGGTCGGTAAAACATTAAAGGTAATTATTGACAGGGAAGAAGGCGAATACTTTATTGGTCGAACCGAGTATGATTCGCCGGAGGTGGATCAGGAAGTGCTTCTGCATAAAGATGAGAATGACGTTCTGATTGTGGGTGATTTTTACAATGTGGAAATTACAGATTCAGAAGATTATGACCTCTTTGGTAGAGCAAAATAAATTACAGATATAATTACCTGAGTACGCTTTAAATTTCGACCTCAGGTTAATAATAAACCCGCATTGTTATCAATGCGGGTTTATTATTATATCCATTTTAATATCATGTTCCTCCACCGGTACCTTATTGACCATCTGGAAATCAAAAGCGAAGGCGATTTTAGTAGCAGTGGGAATACGTTTTAGAATGCGGTCGTAATAGCCTGCCCCACGTCCTATGCGGTTGTTATCAGAGTCAAAAGCAACACCGGGTACAATGACTGCCTGAATACATTGTTCGTCATTGATTTCAGGTCCGTTGGGTTCCGGAATGCCATATTTATCACCGGCCACCAATGAATCTTCACCAGTGTATTGAACAATCTTTAAATCATCACCATTGATCACGGGCAGGTATATGTTTTTATCCTTAAACCATTTATTAACCAGACTTTCGGTAGGAACTTCATCGGGAAGAGACCAATACATTAAAATCGCTTTGGATTCCATAAAAACAGGTGAGGCCTCTAGTTTGCAATGAATTATCTCTGCTTGTCTGCTGCGTTCATCGCGTGTTAATTGCTTTTTTAGCTGCTTTATTTGCTTTCTAAGTTCTTTCTTTTCCTCAATCATTAATAGTGGTATTTAAATCGCCGTAAATATCGCTTCTTCTGTCTTCAAATACATTATTAAGCGCTGTAACACTTTTAGAATTGGCCAAACATAAATCAATTTCGGCAGATAATAGCTGACTTTGATCTTTACTACCTTTAATAACAGTATTTCCATTAATGTCGGCCAACAGGGATTGCCCGGTAAATGTTAAATTTCTCTCTGTTCCGATCCTGTTGGCCGTGGCTGTAAAGCAGCGGTTAACCAATGCATAAGACGGGGTTACGCTTTGGCAATAAGGCAGGACTAAATTGGAGGGATGAGCGATTAACTGAGCGCCTTTTAAAGCTAAATGACGCCATGCTTCAGGGAACATCCAATCGAAACAGATTAGCATTCCTATCTTGCCCAATGCTGTATCAAATACCGGTAAGCCTTTGTCTCCCGGTTCAAAAATATCTTTTTCATTAAGGAATAAATGGAGCTTTCTGTAAAGCCCGATAACGCCATCTGAATTAATCAGAGTAGCCGAATTATATAGTTTATCACCATCCCGCTCGCAGAACCCGGAGACAATATGTGCATTTTTATCTTTCGCTATCGATATAAGGTGATCAATATAGATACTGTTTTTAATTGACTCTGAATTATCAAATGCATTTTGCTTATCTACAAAATTATAACCTGAGTTGGCTAATTCAGGCAGGATATAAAGATCGCTGTCGGAAGCACCAATCAGATTATTGACAGCATCAAGGTTGGCCTGTAAATTATTGAGCCGTGGCGAAAATTGTAATAAGCTTATTTTCATGTTTTAGATTTATTTTTCAATGATCACATAGATATGATAGCTATCGTACTTACAAATAAATTTAATCATCCTCCACTGTGTCAATTTGGATAATCAATTTTGCATGTTCGTTTCATATTTAACTGTTTATGGGCGATATCTGGCCTCTCGGAATATTAAATGACCGTCTTTATTATTAAGCAAATCTTCAAGCGAAAAATCAGGATTATTCTTCATGTAAGCATCAACAATCTGATAGCCTAAAAAGACGGCTGCTTTACCAGGTGAATCCTGTCCAAAATAATAAGTAAAAGGACTATCGCCAACATATTTCTGCATGACCATGCGGTTGGTGTTATACAAATGCTTTTGTTCGACCATACTGGCCCAAATATCAGCTTCATGGTTTTTACACCACTTCATTTGGGTGCCTGAGAAGTCAAATAATAATGTATCCTGTATGTTTGGTATCATTTGTTTAATAAAGTAATGCACTTTACCCTGTGAGATCATTTTACTAATAACATCTTCGTTTTTCGTTTCAAAAGAGAAATTTCCGATTGCCATTGCTTTCATTAAATCGGGAACCAGTTTTTCGGGCGTCATTTTCCGTCTTAAATACTTCGGTTTAGCAAGCCATTCATAAAACTCACAATCTGCACCCAGGTAATTCTCAACGCTTACTGATACCCATCCTGAATCCATAGCAAGATTTTGGTGGAAATATGAAGTGTGAAAATATACTTGTGGAATTTCTGCTTCAGGAAAGTAGTATTTATAGTGCTTAAAGGCTTCAGTCAGTTCTTCTTCTAATTCTTTGGTATCTGAATATTGCTCTTTACAGACTTTAAATACATCCTTATTATCTTCATAATTCAGAAAGCTTGATAAAAAATCCTTGTAATCGGGATTAGAAGGGCTGCCAATTTTAATAATTTGTTGGCTGTAAGCATCCAGATAGGAGCCATACTTCTGGTGCAAATTTTTGATTTCATTATCCAGATCCTCTTCATTCATCTCAAATAAATCAATAAAAAACAGCTGAGGCTCAATTGATAAATCAATATGACTGACATTGGGACCTTTGCTTGAGTTACAAGCGCAAAAAATCAATGTAAATACAGTTAGAATAATTAAGACTTGTTTCATGGTAAATAATTCAAATATTAGGTAAAAATACGAAAGCTTCGAAAATATGCAGTTAGAGTCAAAAAAAAGTGGATGAAATCCATGTTTTAACTATGTTTGTAGAGAATTTTCAACCTAATATAGAATAATAATGAGACATTCAACCCTTCTTGTAATTCTAGGATTATTTTTGGTAACTACAATTAATGCCCAGGATGATAAAAGAACCCGGTTATCATTCGTTTTAAGCCCACAAATATCATGGTTATCATCTGATAATAGTTCAGTAGATGGCAATGGAAACTTATTTGGCTATAATTTTGGCGTGGTAATGGATCGTTTTTTCGATACAAATTATGCATTTTCTACTGGTTTAACTATTAATACAACAGGAGGTAAATTGACCTATCCGGGTGACAATCCGGTTGAAATAGGTGGCAATACCCAATATCCGGGTGATGTAACTTATCGTTTAAAATACATAGAGGTGCCATTTGCCTTAAAACTGATTACCAATGAATTTCATCGCTCACGTTACTACGGCCAATTTGGTTTGTATACACAATACAACATTAAAACTAATGATGGTGAAGGAAACAACCTGAAAAATGAGGTAAACTTTTTTGATTTAGGTTATCAGTTAGGAGGAGGAATGGAGTATTCTCTTGGTGGAGATACCTACATGATGCTGGGGTTAATATACAGTGGTGGTTTTCTGGATGTGACAGATAATGCCATTGATGATAAAACGACCCTTAACCGATTTACATTTCAATTTGGAATCATCTTCTAGGAAACAATAATTAATAAAGCAACAGGAAGGAAGTAATGAAGATTGTATTAGCGCAATTAAACTATCATATTGGCAACTTTGAGTCCAATGCTGATAAAATGATTAAGAGTATTGAAGCTGCTAAAAATGATGCAGCTGATTTAGTGGTATTTTCTGAATTGTCGGTGTGTGGATATCCACCATACGATTTACTTGAACGAAAGGAGTTTATTCAGAACTGTATTGATACGATTGATCATATTGCCAAGTCGTGTATAGGTATATCTGCAATTGTTGGTGGCCCTGAGATTAACCCTGAGCCACAAGGTAAGAACCTGTTTAATACGGCCTATGTTCTTGAAGATGGTGTGATTAAGCAGATTGTGCGTAAAACGCTTCTTCCTAATTATGACGTATTTGATGAGTACCGTTATTTTCAACCAAACATTCTGTTTGAATTGGTTAAAATTAAGGGTAAGAAGATTGCTTTAACCATTTGTGAGGATATCTGGGACGATCAGCCGGTAGCAAATGCCTTTGCCCGTGATAAGTTATATACATTATCTCCAATGGATAAATTAATGCAGCAAAAGCCTGATTTTGCCATTAACATTGCTGCGTCGCCTTTTTCATATACACAGGTTGATATTCGCAGAGACATTGTTCGCAATAAAGCCCGTCAATATAAAATACCGTTTTTTTATGTCAACCAGGTTGGTGCCAATACCGAGCTTATATTTGATGGAAACAGTATGGCGGTTAACAGCAGGGGAGATGTTACTCATCAGGCATGTGCTTTTAACGAAGATCACTTAAGTATTGAGTTGGATACAATTGATTCATCTTCGGTAACGCCACCAAAAACAGCTAAACCTATCCAGTTAATTAATGATGCATTGGTTGCGGGGGTTCGCGATTATTTTCAAAAGATGGGCTTCTCAAAAGCCACATTGGGGCTGTCGGGTGGAATTGATTCTGCTGTAACAGTTGCCGTTGCAGCAGAAGCATTAGGAAAAGAAAATGTGCGGGTGCTGTTATTGCCTTCACAGTACTCATCTGATCACTCGATTAAAGATGCTGTTGATCTGGCTGAAAACCTGGGCATTCAATATGACATTGTACCTATAAAAGAGATTTTTAATAGTTACAATTACCTCATGAGCCCAATATTTGAAGGTGAAGAAGCTGACGTGACCGAGGAAAATATCCAGGCACGTATACGCGGAACCTTATTGATGGCTTTGTCTAATAAATTCGGACATATCCTTTTAAATACTTCCAATAAAAGTGAGGCCGCTGTTGGATATGGAACTTTATATGGCGATATGAATGGTGGTTTATCTGTACTGGGAGATGTTTATAAGACAGATGTTTTTAAACTGGCGCGTTACATAAACAGAGACGGGGAAATCATACCGGAAAACACCATTGTTAAACCGCCATCGGCCGAACTAAGACCAGATCAGAAGGATTCTGATTCTTTGCCTGATTACGATGTGCTTGACGCTGTATTATTCCGATATATAGAGAAGAATCAATCTCCGGAAGAAATTATCAATGATGGTTTTGAGGAAGAAACAGTTAAAAAAGCAGTGCGTTTAGTCAATATGAATGAATATAAGCGATTTCAAACGCCGCCAACCTTAAGGATTTCGGGCAAAGCCTTTGGTATTGGCAGACGAATGCCATTGGTTGCTAAATACTAAGACACTTTACTGTGATTTTGCTTTAATTTTAATTACTGATCCAGCT
>JAKSBD010000627.1 GCA_022361295.1 Bacteroidales bacterium | reverse complement strand
TAATTCAAAAGTTATACCCACTCAATAAAGGCAGTATCTGCATAGGTGAGCATAACATCAACTATTTCGATATTGAGAGTCTGCGCCAAATGGTGAGCAATGTGCCTCAGAAACTGGATTTGTTTGCAGGTAATGTGGTTGAGAATATTGCAGTAGGTGAGTTTAATCCCAATATGGAACGAATACTGGGTATTTGCAAACAACTGGGCATACTCACTTTTATTGAGAGCCTGCCCGATGGTTTTGATACTTACCTGGGAGAGAACGGAGCTAACTTAAGCGGTGGGCAAAAACAGCGTCTGGCCATTGCTCGTGCTTTGTATCGAAATCCTGAAGTGTTAATACTGGATGAGGCAACCTCTTCACTGGACTCTGAATCAGAAAAATATGTACAAATGACTATTGGGCAGCTAAAGCAGAAGGGCAAAACCATTTTAGTGATAGCCCACCGACTGAGTACAGTAATGAATGCCGATAAAATAATCGTGTTGGAAAATGGACAACTCATTGAAGAAGGAACACATCATCAGCTCTTTGCAAAGAAAGGGAAGTATTACAAAATGTGGGAGAAGCAGATGCCGCAAAGAAGTTAACGAAAGTGATGAAATTGTAGCAGGATGTATTGTTATGACAATAATTAACTAAAACGTAAGAGATGCAGGCAATAAAATATTTTGAGCGACTTAAACAGATAAACGAGTTAATAAAACGCCAGGCGACAGGAACTCCTAAACAGATGTCTGACAGGCTTGGTATTTCTGTTGGGTATTTGCATCGGCTTATTACTGAAATAAAAGAAAAGGGAGCACCCATTTGTTACTGCAGACAAAAACAAAGCTACTATTATAGAAAACCCTTTGAGCTAAGAGTCAATTATTCTATTGAATTTATTAGTGAAGATGAGAGCCGAAAAATTAATGGGGGTTTTTCTCAAAAAAATACTTCACTGCTTTTTTATGTGAGTGAGTGCTAATGTTTTGGCATTTGTAAATTATACAATATACCCCAATGGCCTTGTCCTCACAAAACAGTTCCATCGGGGCGCAGGCCACAGCCTGCACAAAATTAAACTATTTAATAATTCAAATTTTGTCACAATGAAAAACTTTGCAGAATTAGGCGTTCAGGAATTGGATGCGGTGGAGATGAAGAAGACTGATGGTGGTAGGCTCTCTTGGAGAGATATAGTCTTAATAGGAAAGTTATACCAAAAAGCGTGTCAAGCCTGTGATAACTTCATGATGAATAATCCTGATTATACCGGAGGCCGAAGTTTCAACCGTTAATCATTAATTAACAACCCGGATTTATATCCGGGTTGTTGTATCTTTAATCCATGACTATTAATCTACTCAAAATCAACCGGACCTTATTCCTGTTAACGGCATTTGTATTTAATATATTTTTAGGGGTATTGTTAAGC
>JAKSBD010000484.1 GCA_022361295.1 Bacteroidales bacterium | reverse complement strand
TTATGATTATTGCCTAAGGCCTCATATGCTTCAATCGAACCCATTAAAATTGGAATATTATCGGGATACTGCTTTAAAGCGATTGAATACTTTTCAATGGCTTTCTCATATTCTTCTTTGTCTTGCGACTGTTTGGCTGAGTTAATGATCGATTCAAGCGATTTTAGATAACTTTCGAAAAAGTCGTCTGTAATATCTTTGGCTTTAGTAGTGATAAAACTGCATGGCAGCTCGCGGGTCACTTTGGTGGTGGTCGATCCCATAAGAATCCTGCTCAATCCTGTTTTACCAGTAGTACCCATCAATAACAGATCAATTTTGTTTTCGCTAATGAATTTTAATATTTCCTGATAATCAACCCCCTCATTAGTCACTTTTTTATATGCGACACTTTTCATATTGAATTGCGCCAGAAACTCATCAAACTCTGCTTCCTGAGCCAGTTTCAAATTCTTTTTCTCTTCCTCGTAATCCATCTCCATCCACATGGGTGATATGCTCACCGACGGGTAAATGTGCTGTATAAATAATTCGGCTTTATAGCTCTGGGCTAGTGTTATGGCGTTATTAAGTGCTCTGTGAGAAGCATCTGAAAAATCAACCGGACATAGTATCTTTTTGATTTTTCTCAAGGGTTCAGGTTTGACAACCCATATTGGTATCGGGTTTTTCCTGATGAGTTTCTCAACAGTCGTCCCCAGCTTAAAAGACTCATTATCTGGCTTTGCCAAAGAGCCAGCAACAAGAAGATTGTAGTCGTTAATTTGGACTTCCTCAATAATCTTTTCGAACGGAACACCATGCTCAATGATGATGTTTTTTAAATCAACACCGGCTTCTTCAATTTCAGAAGCTATCTTATCCAGTTGGGATTTTACTGTATCATCAATGAATTTGTCCATTTTTGCAGACATATGACGATCAGCAACAACATGCAGCAATGATATTTGTGAATTAAACTTTTTAGCTAAGCGGATTGAATTTTCGAGAACATATTCAGACGATTCACTAAAATCGATGGTTACCAGGATGTTTTGCAGGAGTTTCATAAGGCTAAATTTTTCAAACAAATTAACTTTCAACATTAAAGGACCAAAGTCCCACATGACACTATACAACCGTCGCAAATAACATTGCATTTAGGTAAGTAAAGCCTAAAAGCATGACGCTTAGCACCGAGGCTATTTACTTAAGTTACAATAATTTCTTCGAATCTCTGTCATTTTTATATGATTTGGCTATGGAGTGACCGGCCAATGGCGAGGTCAGGTATATAAAGATGATTATCAGGCTAAGTTTTAAGGCTACCATCCATGATGCAAAATAAATTGTAACGCCAATAATGGTGAGAAACAGGCCTAACGAAGTCGCTTTGGTGGATGCGTGTATTCGACTATACAGATCTTTGAAGCGCATTAGTCCGATTGCTGCAATAAGAATCCACAGTGAACCTGTTACAATAAATACGGATATAATCAGTTCATTCATCTTTCCTGGTATTAAATTTTAAATAAGTAGAGATTGCTACTGTCCCGATAAAGGATATTAAGGAAATGATAATAGCAATATCGACATACATGCCATTTTTAATGGCAATACTATAAATCAGGATAAATCCCATGGTTATAGATGCTATCAAATCCATTGCAGCAATCCGGTCGTACATGCTAGGCCCTCTGACTAATCTTACAAAAGCCAGTAACATGGCAATCAGCATGCATAGAAAGCATATCAATACAGCAATATCTAAAAGGGTCTCATTCATCATTCAAGTTGTTAGTGTTATAATTCTATCCTGCATCTCTTCAATTTCATCAACAACCTTACCATCTGATGCATTATATAAACAATGCACCAGCAATTCGCTTTTATCCGGACGAATATCAACTGTTAAGGTTCCCGGGGTCATTGATAACAGATTAGAAAGTAACAATACACCGATGTCAGACTTTACACGTAATGGTATCCA
Source organism: Bacteroidales bacterium (assembly GCA_022361295.1). Lineage (GTDB taxonomy): Bacteria > Bacteroidota > Bacteroidia > Bacteroidales > Marinilabiliaceae > Carboxylicivirga. The sequence goes on along the minus strand of JAKSBD010000484.1, from coordinate 8,763 downwards.
AACAACCCCCGGGTTCGTATGCATTTTTGGTGTCAATATATCATAGGCTATATACACATTCGCCTGCACAAGCTTTAACAGATAGTACATCAGGAAACTTATAATCTGGTATATTTTAGTTATTACTCTCATTCTATCTTATTTAACACTGCTTCAATATAAACGTTTGGATCCATCAGTTGGTTGGCTGCTGCAAGCGTCCATTCAAAGAAAGGGGCAGCCAGCAGGCCCAGTAAAACGCTTGCTAAAGCCAGTATAACCGATGGCAGAACTTCACTAATCTTCAATTTCACTTTGGAAGGCAAATGAGTAGATTCCGGTTGTTTCTTTAAAAACGCCTCGTTCCATATCTTTATCATCGAATACAGCGTGAGTAAACTCGTCAGAACCGCCACCGCTGTCACAATATAGTGTTTGTCTTCTATACCGGCTTTAATCAGTATAAACTTGCCGAAAAAGCCCGATAAAGGAGGAATGCCTGCCAGGGCAAATGCAGGAATAATAAAGAGAATAGCGATAAAAGGCCGTTCCTTATAAAGTCCGCCTATATCTTTCAGGTAGAAGGTTCCTTTAATCTTACTAACAATACCCATCACCAGGAAGGTATTGGTTTTGGCAATAATATTATGGATCATGAAGAAAATAGATCCGGCAATAGCCAACGGCGTATAAATGCCCAATCCCATAATCATATAGCCTATCTGACTGATTATATGGTAAGATAATATGCGTCTTGTTTCAAAATAGATGGTTGCAGCCATACCGCCTATAACCATTGTTAAACCAGCGATTATCAATAACAAGTTATGCCAGAAGTAAACATCCTGCACAAAGAATAATGTAAAAAAACGAATAAGGGCATAGACTCCAACCTTTGTCAGTAAACCTGCAAAGAGAGAGGTGACAGTAATATTGGGTGTGTGATAGGATGCCGGCAACCAGAAGAACAATGGAAATACCGCCGCTTTGATTCCTAAAGCTACAAAGAACATCATGGCAGAGGTATTCATTAAAATAGACTGCTGATCATTGATTAATATACGAGCCAGGTGAGCCATGTTAAGCGTCCCGGTCTTACCATATAACAGGCCAATACCGGCTAAAAACAAAAGTGAGGCAATCAGGTTTAAGGTCATGTATTTTATTCCCCCTTCCAACTGATCTTTCTTTGCTCCCATGGTAATTAAAACAAAAGACGATAGCAGAATGACTTCCAGCCAAACGTAAAAGTTAAACACATCGCCCGTTATAAAAGCGCCATTAACACCCATGGTCAGAGAGAAAAAGAAGACATGGAATTTGGAGTAGCCGGGCCTGTCGCCAATAAAACGAAAAGCATAAATAGCAATGACGAGAACAATTAAAGCCGTAACCAACAGCATTAAGGCACTTAAGTAGTCCAATGCTAATGTGATACCATATGGTGCCTCCCATCCTCCCACTTGCAATACCAATACATCATCGTGCCTTAACTGTAAAAACAGATATACCGCCACTATCATATTTAGTAAAGCACCAACAATACCTGTCCACCTGCTAGATACAGTGGATCTCATAAAAATCAGTACGATGATCAGCGCAAAAGGCAATAATATGGGCAGCCCTGTTTCTGTCATGGTTTAAGCATCTGTATTGGTTAATTGATCCTGATCATCTGTCGATGTGGTTTTGAAAAACTTATACTTCAAGGCAATCGTAAACACCACAATACCAAAGCCAATCACTATCGCTGTTAATACTAAGGCCTGCGGTAACGGATCAGCCATAAGCTCAGCATCCTTCATAGTGTCATCTACAAAAGCAGGTTGACCGGGTACAATTCCTGCTGACAGGAATACCAGCAGGTTGGTGGCATTACTCATAAAGATGATCCCGATTATGAACTTCAGTATGCTACGCCGTAAAATCAGGTATACACCCCCGGCATACAACAGGCCTGTTAATGCTGATAATAGTATTTCCATTATTTCTTTGTTGAAAGGGTGAATAAAAACAAAAGCGTCACTCCCATAACTGTCAGGAAAACTCCAACATCGAATAGAAGCGGCGTTCCTAATTTAGTGACTCCAATAAGCGGAATGTCAAGAGAAAGCCATTTTCCTTGCATTAGAGGCGATCCACTAAGAACACTCGGTAAGAAACTTAACAGTACACAAACTAATCCTGATCCGATGTAATGTTCAGGCCTGACAATCAGCTCTTTTTTTATTTGCTGAGTAGTAAAAGCCAGGCTATCGTATACAATATACAAGGCAGCTAAAAGTCCTCCGATAAAACCTCCTCCCGGAAAGTTATGTCCCCTCACAAGAGCTATCAAAGCAAATGACAGAAACAATATTCTCAAATATTTTGCTGCTAATTGTAGTATAACTGAATTCATTTCTTTGTCTTTTTAACATTCAACAATGTAAAAACTCCCAATGCAGCAATGCTTAGTACTGTAATTTCTCCAAGTGTATCAAGGGCTCTGAAATCAACCAGAATAACATTAACCACATTTTTACCATAGGCCTTCAAAGCACTGTTTTGCACAAAATAATCTGATATAGAAGGATTGAAATCCACATGAATGGCCTTCAATGCCAGAACGGTCATAATAAGCCCAAAGCCTAATGCTATAAGCGCATCACGTATTTTTGTATTCCGGCTTGATAGTTTAACAAATTTGGGTAATCGTCTTAATAAAAGGACAAACATGACTACCATTAAGGTTTCGATAATAATTTGTGTTATAGCCAGGTCAACCGCACTGTAATAAAGGTAAATTAATGAAATACCGTAACCCGTTACTGCCATGGCTACAATGGTGAATAAACTGTTCTTTGACAGCACACTCATTAGCACAGAGAGCATAATTATAAATACCAATCCGGAAATATAAAACGGCTGAAGCGTAAAAGCTGACTCTATTTCCCATCCCCGGGTAAAGTAAAGTTGAAAAACCAAAAGTATGGAGGTAAACGCAATGATGGTAATAATGTAATAACGATTATACCCATGCTGTATGAGATGCGTATTTTTTCGCGAAAAGGCAATAAACTTATCCAAACCTGTGGAAAAAACCTTGGTAAAATTGATGGAAAACAGCCTGTTATTAACTCTTTGCCATACTTTTATAATCTGCTGATGTCGGTAAATAATAATGAAAAGAGATATTCCAGCTATAACAGTAAATACACTGAGGAAAAATACCTGGTTTAAACCGTGCCACAGCTTCAATTTTATCTGTACATCATCACTCCGGATAATGTTCAGTGCAGGGCCTACCAGTTGAGTGAGCAAATCAGGAAATAATCCGAACCCCAGACTTAACAAAGCCAGGATACCCGGACTAATCAAGAGGTATTTGTATAAACCAGGCGGTTTCTTTGTACCCCCTTTTGCCTTCCCAAGAAATACTTCAAACAAAAACAGAAAAGCTATGGTCACCATAAAAATATTGGAGGTAACACCAATAATTAGCAATACAGTGGACAGCCATGGCGAATCAAATTTTGCTTCATAGATTAACTCCTTTCCAATAAAACCAAGCATAGGTGGTAGTCCGGCCATGGAAAATAAAGCAATCATCGCAATTACAAAAGACATGGGTGATGATTGGATTAAACCACCTATCTTATCAACGGACCTGGTGCCGGTTTGTTTGGTTATAAACCCTGCCAGCATAAAAAGTGCCGATTTATAAAAAGCATGAACGAATAAAAAGACCATAGCAGCTTTGACCGATTGTTTTGTATCCATACCCAGCAGAAGTACCAAAACACCGAGCGCACTAATGGTGGTATAGGCCAGTATAAGCTTAATATCAATTTGAGTAATGGCCAGGTATGAACCGGTTAACATGGTTAAGGCTCCGAAGAGAGGTACAATTTGAGTCCACTCGGGCGTACCTCCAAGAACAGGATACAAACGGGCCAGCAAAAAAATACCGGCCTTGACCATAGTAGCAGAATGCAAAAAAGCACTTACGGGTGTTGGCGCCTGCATGGCTCCCAATAACCAAAAGTGAAAGGGAAATTGTGCTGATTTGGTAAATATCCCAATCAATACTAAAATTAAGGCTGGCAGATACCTGCTATCTTCTTTAATAATATGAGCCTTTTCCATCCAATCTGTTAAGGAGTAACTATCGACTATACTGCCAATAAGGATAATAGCTACGAAGAGACATAATCCGCCAAAACCAGTAACAAACAATGACTGAAAGGCAGCTTTACGAGCTTGTTCGTTTTCATTGAAATAGCTGATAAGCAAAAAGGACAATACACTTGTTAGCTCCCAAAACATAAAGAGTTGAATAAAATCTGCTGAGAGCACCAAACCAAGCATAGCACCACTAAAAAGAGTCAGGTAGAAGAAAAATTTAGTGGTTCCGGTATAGCTCTTCATATAGGTATTGGCATATATAAAAACCAGGAAGCCGATGAAAGTTATGAGTAAGACGAAAACAATACTTAGCCCGTCGAGTTTCAAAACAAGATTTAATCCCAATTGAGGTATCCACTGGTACGATATATCAATTGATTTACCGGCTGTAACATCCGGCAAATGTGTCATGAAAAAAGTAAAAAGGCACAAATGAAATAGCGCAATCAGGAGTGAATTGAATTTTGATAGTTTTGTGGGTATCAAAAACAAAGCGAACGCCAACACCAAATATAGAATAAGGATTATGAACATACTTCATTGTATTAGTAACCTGAGTTCGACATTAAATTCCGACCTCAGGTTGGTACTGTTTCTAATGAACACTAACAATAAAATAATCAGTTTCAATTTTATAGTCAATGGCATATAAGGCAAACACCCGTTTACTAAATATGTTTATGGCACTCTGCTCAGTAAATGTCTTTCTTGAAATGTGTTTTATAAAACTCTTTTTTTCACACTAAGTTCTGAAACTCCATGCCAGAACTTCTACTGACTAATAGTCAGTTATAATTGATATTGTATTCTAAAATTGGTAATCTGTTCGAAACAAATACCCAGGCACCTGGATTGATACAATCATCTTGCATTGTTTTTTTTAATGGGTTAAATTCATCTAATGCCAAAATGTATACAAGCTCTGCCAAAATGTTTTAGTAGTAAATACCTTTCATGGCCGAATTTTGTATCATGATATTTTACTGAATCAAAAAAAAGAAATTATGGCAATTAAAAATCAATTTGGAGCTAAAGGATGGACGCCGGAACGTATTAACTCACTGAAAGGTAAAACTTACCTGATTACGGGTGCTAATAGTGGCACCGGATTTGAAGCATCCAAAATATTCCTGTCAAAGGGTGCAAAAGTGGTTATGCTAAACCGCAATCCTAAAAAAACAACTAATGCCATAACTGCCTTAAAGCAAGAACTTGGTAATACCATAGATGTGTCGTTTATCCATATGGATTTAGCAGAACAGGCATCAGTAAGAAAAGCTGCTGAAGAGGTGCTTGAGGAAGTGACACGTATTGATGCTCTTATTTGTAACGGTGCCATAGCACAGGTACCCAAACAGCAAATCACTGTTGATGGCTTTGAAAGCCAGCTTGGAGTAAATCATTATGGTCATTTTTTATTACAAGGAATGCTTTTCCCTCTTATAGAAAAATCCAAAGGACGCATTGTTGTAGTTGGAAGTGAAGGTTATAAAATGGGTATTAAGACCATACAATTCGATGATATGAACTGGGATAATAACTACAATCCTAATGGGGTTTATAGCCAGAGTAAATTGGCGCAAATTATGTCTGTTTACGAGTTACAGGACAAATTGAAAAAAGCAGGTAAGATTGATGTAAAAGTTTATGCCTGCCATCCGGGAGCTTCCTCTACATCACTAATCAGAACCAGTGGCAGTTTAATGATGCGATTCATATGGCAACTGATGAAGTTATCCCCAATGGTTCAATCGGCTGAAAAAGGATCGTATCCTGAAGTTATGTGTGCCACTGAAACAGACCTGGACCAAAAGGGATTTTATGGACCTACAGGACGAAATTACTGGACCGGACCGGTTGGCGAGTGTAAATTAGAGCCACATGCTCTTGACAAAGCTGTAGCGGAGAAGTTATGGACATTGTCGGAGAAGGAAACTAGTTTTAAGTGGGCTTTTTAAATTCAAACTATTTTTAAATCAAGAGACATGGATATATTAAAAACAGCAGTCGACTGGGCAAAAGCCGAAGTATTTTCTACCACATTTTTCATCATAGCAGGTGTTCTGTTTATATTAGCAAGTGTTGGCTTTTGGCAGTTGGGAAAAACAGATTTAGCAAAGGCTTACATTATTCCTACTTTGGTGGCAGGGGCCTTGCTTATGACTATAGGCCTTGGATTATTTTTCACAAATATTTCCAGAATATCGAGCTTTGAGGCCGACTACAACAAAGATGCATCAGCCTTTATAAAGACAGAGGTTCTGCGGGTTGATAATACTTTAAAGGAGTACAAAACGGTGGTCTTCAAGGTAATTCCTCTTATAATTGTTGTTGCATCTTTGTTAATCATTTTTATTGACACCCCTGTATGGCGCGCAATAAGTATCACATGCATTGCTATGCTGATCGTTATTTTATTAATAGACGGCACAGCCTATGCCAGAATTTCAGACTATAAAGAACAATTGGTTTTAGTGGATAAATAAGTATAGATTAGTGCCAAACCGTTTCTAATGTTATGGCTTTTACCTTAAATTTGAAATAATGATAAACATCACCTATAAGAACATTACTGAATTTAACCGGGCCCATCAGTTACCAAAGCCTGAAAATCCACTATTTTGTATAGCGAATAAAAAGTTAAGCGCTGATGAAATAGATAATTGTGTTGCTTCAAATGAGGAAATCTGCTATACCAATCAGTTTTACTTTATAAGCCTTAAAAACATTGTTTCGGGCGAGATAATATATGGCCGGACAAAGTACGATTGTGACACAGGAGCCCTGTTGTTTTCGGCCCCTGATCAGGCTTATATTGTGAAAGATATTGTGGTGAGTTCTGAATCATGGTTTATTGCTTTTCACGAAGATTTTATTCGTGGATTTGATATTCAAAAACGGATTAGAAACTACAATTTCTTTAACTACTACGTCAACGAGGCATTGCATCTTTCGCCTAAAGAAGAGCAAACCATAAAGTCTGTTTTCCGAAATATTGAAGCAGAGTACCATAACAATCAGGATGAGTTTAGTAAAGAAATTATTCTAACTCACTTAGAAGCCTTACTAAGGTATGCCGATCGTTTTTATAAACGACAGTTTCTGAACCGTAAAGAAATAAACAAGGCTCTTTTTACTCGTTTCAAAGAGATACTGGATGCGTATTTTGAATCCAATCGATTGGAAGAGAACGGAATCCCAACTGTTGAATGGCTGGCCAATCAATTAGGCGTCAGTCACCGATATATGAGAGATACCATTAAGACAGAAACCGGTAAAACAGCCGTGGATCAAATCAACCTGTATTTGATAGAAGAAGCAAAAAATTTATTACTGGCTCCAAATTCTACAATCTCAGAGACAGCTTACAAACTGGGATTTGAATATCCTCAATATTTCTCAAGGCTGTTTAAAAAGAAAACAGGATTAACCCCTAAAGAGTATATAGAAAATGCAGAGTTAAATTAATGATTTTATGAATTCTGTAATTCGTTTCCATGCTAACTATTACCCTTCTATTCACTGAGGTATATACCAAACATTGTTTTTTAAATCAACTCCACCATTCATTTCTTCATAAATAACCCGATCAATAATCCAAATACCTTTGAGCGCCATATTCTCAAATGAGTCTATTCCATCATTTTCGAACCCTGTTCTTGTTCGGTGTATATTATACTTATTGGCAAATTTCCGTTTAAATATGGCTTCAATCTCCTCTTTACCGATCATAAAACCGATAAGTCCACCCCAGGTTGCTGTCGGATTGTCAGAATCCCATCCAGCCAATGTGCCAATTTTAATGGTTTCAATCAAATCACCCTGACCATAAAACAGACTTACCAGACTTGCGGCAAAATTGATACCTGCAGCAAAACAACCATTGCAATATAAATTTCTTGAGGTCAAGTCATAACCATCCATCTGGTTAACCTGATAGCGGTAATAAACTGAATCTCTGGTTTGTTCCCAAGGTATACCCTCCTGGTATTTAGCCTTAACAAAATTGTACATTTTAAGGGCATAAGATGACTCTGGCAATCTGCTTTTTGCCTTTTCTGCCATCCAAAAAATTTGTTCTTTCATGGGTAAACTCTGGTCGGTTGCAGAAGCCAATGCGAACATAGCAATGTAAAATTCAGAAATCCACTGGCTGTTTTCACGAGCTGTATTTTGTATTGGTAATTGCGCCATTTTAATGGCAATTTCGGGATATGAAGGGGCAAACAAACCAAATATTTCGGTTGTAAGCTGCGCGTCTATCATCTCGTAATCAGGATTATTAACAGGATTGCCGGTTGCCGGCGGAATTACACCCTTTCTCATTAAATCAAAAGCCCTTTGATTGGCAACCCATAAATAATTTTCCTCTTCGTGTTTAATATGCTTTAACCAACCTTCACGTATTTGTTCGCCGGTAAGCATTGATGTTTGATGCTTTAATAATAACTCCTGATAAATATATTCGATGTCTGTATCGTCATCCGATCCCCAGATGCTGTCAACATCAGCAAATACAAAGTCGATATTTGTTGATAACTCACTTGGAATACCTTGTCCCCATATACTGGGCTGGTCCGGTTCACCCCAGTCATCGCGGGTATAGAAATCATCGGT
>JAKSBD010000451.1 GCA_022361295.1 Bacteroidales bacterium | reverse complement strand
TCTTTTTGAGTTTGATTGAAGAAGAAACTTTTTGCATTGCCTTAGCTACGGAAAAAGTTTATGATGATAAGCAAGCTAAAAAGAAGATAATTATATGGTGCATTTTGATGTTTAATTGGCCTAATTCCTATGCCTGACCTGCAGGACCGAAATTCATTGGCATTGTTGGCCCTTGCCCGTTACTGTCGGTATTTTTAATAGGCCCGTGCAAAGATTCGTATCTGGCAATATTATCTTTCAAGGCATTCATTAAACGCTTGGCATGCTCCGGCGTTAAAATGACACGAGATTTAACCTGAGCTTTTGGTACACCTGGCATAATTCTTACAAAATCCACAACAAATTCAGCAGGAGAATGTGTTATAATAGCAAGATTCGAGTAGGTACCCTGTGAAACTTCTTCGTTTAACTCGATGTTGATTTGATTTTGATTCTTCTTGTCTTCCATAGTTATATTATTTTGAAAAAAGGGGAAGACACAACTGTGCTTCCCCTCATTCTCTATCTCAATAAATAAATTTACTCCATTTCTTCACTGGCAGCTTTCTTACTAACCAGGCTGTCAAATTCTTCTTTTGAACCAACAACTACTTTAGTGAAGTTACGAACACCAGTACCTGCAGGAATTAAGTGACCACAGATCACATTTTCCTTCAGACCGTCAAGTTTATCAACTTTTCCTTGAATTGCAGCTTCATTAAGAACTTTCGTTGTTTCCTGGAAGGAAGCAGCTGACATAAAGCTCTTAGTTTGAAGTGCAGCACGTGTAATACCTTGCAGTACCTGACTCGATGTAGCCGGAACAGCCTCACGAGCAGTCACTAATTTAAGGTCACGACGCTTTAACTGAGAGTTTTCATCACGTAAACGACGAGCGGTAATAATCATACCAGCCTTCAATGTGGTTGAATCACCAGCATCTTCAACTACCTTCTTACCCCAGATATTGTCGTTTTCTTCCATGAATTCAACTTTATCCACAACCTGCTTTTCAAGGAACTTCGTATCACCCGGATCAGCAATATCTACCTTACGCATCATCTGACGAACGATAATTTCGAAGTGCTTATCATTAATCTTCACACCCTGTAAACGATATACATCCTGCACCTCATTTACAATGTATTCCTGAACGGCAGTAGGACCTTTGATACTTAAGATATCGTTAGGTGTTGTTGCACCGTCAGAAAGAGGTGTACCGGCACGAACGTAATCGTTCTCCTGTACAAGAATCTGCTTAGATAATGATACAAGATATTTCTTAACATCACCAGCTTTCGTAGTAACGATAATTTCACGGTTACCACGTTTAATCTTTCCGAAAGTTACCTCACCGTCAACCTCCGAAACCACAGCTGGGTTACTTGGGTTACGTGCTTCAAATAACTCGGTTACACGTGGAAGACCACCGGTGATATCACCTGCTTTACCAACTGCACGAGGAATCTTAGCAAGAATTTGACCTTGAGCCACATCATCCCCTTCTTCAACTGCCATGTGAGCACCTACCGGTAAGTTGTAGTTTTTCAACACTTCACCATCAGCACTTACAACACGTAAGCCGGCATTTTTCGTTTTATCACGAGTCTCTGTAATTACTTTTTCCCGGAAACCAGTTTGCTCATCTGACTCTTCTTTGTAGGTAACACCATCGATCATGTTTTCGAAAGCTACCTTACCTTTTTTCTCAGAGATAATAAGAGCATTATAAGGATCCCACTCACAAATCACGTCATCCTTCTTGATTTCAGCACCATTCTTAATGAAAAGCTTAGCACCATAAGGGATTGGGTGAGTTGTTAAAGCAATATTTGTATTCTTATCGATGATACGTAATTCAGCCAAACGACCGATTACTACATCAACATCTTCTCCTTCTTCTGTTTTTGATGGAACTGTGCGTAATTCTTCAATTTCAACAATACCATCATATTTAGCGTGAATCTTGTTTTCTGAAGTGATGTTACCTGCTGTACCCCCTACGTGGAAGGTACGTAGTGTTAACTGTGTACCCGGCTCACCAATAGACTGAGCTGCAATTACACCAACTGACTCACCTAACTGAACCATACGGCCCGTAGCAAGGTTTCGTCCGTAACACTTAGCACATACACCTTTCTTCGACTCACACGTCAGTACCGAACGTATTTCAACTCGTTCAATCGGTGATTCGTCAACAATCTTAGCTGCAGTTTCGCTAAACTCCTGTCCTGACTTAATGATTAACTCACCAGTACTTGGGTGGTGAATATCATGAACAGATACACGACCTAAGATACGCTCATAAAGTGAAGCAACGATTTCTTCGTTATTCTTAATATCTGTAGCTGTCAATCCTCTTAACGTACCACAATCCTCTTCAAGAATAACAACGTCTTGCGATACATCAACCAAACGACGAGTTAAGTATCCCGCATCGGCAGTTTTAAGAGCGGTATCCGCAAGACCTTTACGAGCACCGTGAGTAGAAATAAAGTACTCAAG
>JAKSBD010000493.1 GCA_022361295.1 Bacteroidales bacterium | reverse complement strand
TGTATTCACTAACCGATGGCGCTTCAAAATATTTAGGATACTTCTCTAACGACAACTCCATTGCACTCTGAAGGTTAGCATTAACGGTGTTAGGTACTGTCCACCCACGTAATGCCGCTTCAGCTAAAATATAATATGACTCATCACCAGCAAACAAGAATAAAGGAGCATCGCGCTTACCCAGTGTTTCAGGGTTTACAATTGTCATAGTATGAAACTGGTTGTAACGAGCTGACTTATCTTCGTTGATAAACCAGTTACCAAATACGCGTTCTTCCCCACCTTCTTCATTTTTGGTTACCATTAAGCCACGAACAGAATACGACTCGGTTCCTCCACCTCTGAGCGGGTTGAATGTTACCGGAATAAATGGTTCGCCCGGACGTGCTGCTTCAGCAAAAGCATCAAACTCTTCCTGACCGGTCCAGGCTCCGAAGGTACTTCCCTGGTGTACAGCCTGCGATGCTACGTAGAAAATACGAGGGTCACGGTTTTGCTGAGCCTGACGAAGCCATTCTTCACCTACAAATACATAACCGCCGCTTCCGCTAATTAAACTACCAGCGCCATTAACAATCAATCCCCAGTCTCCACCAACATCGCCTGTTGGGATAAGGGCAGCATCAGTAATTTCATTGCTGGTAATAAATCCAGCTGCATTGGCAGCAGCTTCTTCAACGGTTGACTTAGCCCATGCCTCATCGCCATTGACAGCACGCATACCCATACGTAAGATTAATGAGTTGGCTAATTTAGCCCACGCCTCTTTGCGCTCCTGAGCATCTTCAATAGCACCATAAATAATATCATTTGATACCATAAATGGCTCTGAAGCTGTTGACATTAAAAGATCTCTTGACTGCTTTAAGATTTCAACGCCGCCTTTATAAATGTCTTCCTGTGTATCGTATGCAGGGTAAAAACTTTTTTCGTGGAAACCCATTCCGGCCTCTTTAAAAGGCACATCACCATACAAATCTGTTACACGCTGGAATGAAAACTGTAAAGCAATATTAGCTATCGCTAATTTGGCATCATTCTCACCTGTATTATCAGCAGAAAGTAACTCACGTAACTCTACACCATGCTTAATGGCATCACCATACATCTCAACCATTTTTGCTTCGTTGTAACCGTCAACAGTTCCTGCAAAAGCCTGACCTGAACGATATCCACACTGAAACAATCCTGAAAGCGGTCCTGCCATAATTAATGCTCCCCTGTGCTCTTCGTGGGGTGAGCCATTGTAGCGCATCCATACACGTGTAAGCAGGTAACCTTCCTCAATATCGGTTACTTTATTCGGGTCAGTATTAGTCTTTTCAAAATCGTCTGTACAAGCCGTGCCAAATAAGGTCAGCACCGCTAAAAACATCCAAATTATATTATATTTCATTGTATTAGAATTTAATATTCAAGTTAAAACCAAAGTTACGTGGCAACGACAGACTACCGCGCTCTACACCGGCTCCACCATTAGCTATGGAGAAAGTAGCCTGTGGGTCAATATTATCAGTTGCTTTCCAAACATATCCAAGGTTACGGGCAAAAATACCAACTGAAGCACCACGCATAAAGTTGATGTTTTCAAACATCTCTGCCGGGAATGAATAGTTAAGGTTAATTTCCTGTACTGCCAGGTAAGAAGCATCATAGATAAACTGCTCATCAATACTTGCTATGGCGCCAAACAGTTCCATAGGAGTAGATGTTGTTCCAACTCCCTCCAGTTCGGATGGATACCATGTTTCTCCTTCTGTATACTGCTCGCGCTGTAATGTCGCCTCGTGCTTACCATTTGAGTAGGCTGCAGCTTCGGTATTTGAGTACAACTCACCACCAAATTTACCATCTAACACAAAGGTTGCTCTCCAGTTTTTATAAGAGAATGAGTTTATCCATCCAAGCATTGTTTTGTGATATGCATTACCCAATACATGTCTTTCATCTGTACGCATTGGACGGCTGTTTTCATCCAATGCAATTGTACCATCCTCATTTCTCTTATACTCATAGCCCATAATCTGACCATAAGCTTCGCCCGGACGAGCAACAATATTCACACTGGATGTTTCGAACAAGTTAAGCTGAGGTACACCTTCAGTTAAACTTTTAACCTCATTTTTATTATAGGCATAGTTAATTCTTGTATTCCAGCTGAAGTTATTTGTACGAATTGGATCGGCATACACACTAACCTCAACACCAGAGTTTTGAATAGAACCTGCGTTAATAATTGCATTACTATAACCTGATGTAGGTGATGTATTCACTCGTACAATCTGGTTATTAGCGCGTGAACGATACCATGCTGCATCAATACCAAGACGATTGTTAAGGAATTTAAGATCCATACCAAGCTCAACCGACTCATTCATTGATGGCTTAAGGTCTTTGTTAGGAATTGTTCCTCCATCAATATGACCATTGGCTGCATCACCACCGTGCCCCGGTACTTTGTTTGAGTTGATCTTGTAGTTTAACATCAACATATATGGATCAGTATCAGAACCTACCTGAGCCCACGAAGCTCTGAATTTACCAAAGGTAAACCAAGATGGCGTTTCAAATAATTCGGTAAAAATAAATGATGAACTTACCGAAGGATAGAAGTATGAGTTATTGTGCGATGGTAGTGTAGATGACCAGTCGTTACGTGCTGAGAAATCTAAATAAAGGTAAGTACCATAGCGGAATTGAGCCGTACCAAACACTGAGTTGATCTGCTTCTTGAAATAGCTTGGCTCAATAGTACGATCAGCACCAAAGCCAGGACGTTGCATAGCTGGATCGGTGAAGTTTTCTTCAAATGTATTGATCTGATCAAACTCCTTAATCATGCTGGCAGCACCACCGTTAACGGTGATACCCCATCCGTTAAATTCTTTGTTATATGATAGTAAACCGTCAATATTGGTTTCTGTGTCGCGTGAATTACCAAGCATTACACGACCTCTTGTGTAATAAGGTGTTCCAATAGGCCATAACGAATTACTCTTAAACATTGTTAAGTCATTACCATAACGTACCATGGCGCTCAGGTTGTCATTGAAGTTGTACTTCGCCTGCCCCATGCTTAACACACGTTCTTTTTCGTACTTGTGCTTAATTTCGTTAAGGTTCCAGTAGATATTACTGTTACGATTTCCAAAACCTACAGGCATACCAGTTTCAGGATCTTTATAATCTTTAAGATCATCCAAAGGAACGTTATTAGGTACACCAACAAGACTAACAGAGAAAGGACTGGCACCAATCATTTGATTTGATGACTCCTCGTTAATGTATGATAACTTGGCTGTAATTTCCAGTTTACCATCCCAGGCTTTTGTACTACCATTCAATGTAAGAATATTACGATCATAGCTGGTATTAGGCACCATTCCTGAGTTATTAAGGTTACTATACGACATACGCATAGTTGAATTCTCAGTATTGTGGTTAACAGCAATATTGTTACTCAAAGTCACTCCTAAATCATAGAAGTCATTTTCATTATCGTAGAACTTATACTCACGCTCATCACCACGGTAGTTGGTGTAAGTTTGTCCGTTGTACTTTTCACCCCACATAGCAGTGTTATCAGTAGCTTCCTGCTGATTTGTAGGCATTTTACCAAAAGTACCCTGACCGTAAACATCCTGCCATTCGGTATAAACACGAGCCTGATCAATGGTTGTTGTTGATACAAAATCAATGGTAGTACCTTCTGCACCTTTACCCGATTTAGTGGTAATCATTACAACACCATTGATGGCACGAGAACCATAAAGTGCTGTTGCTGCGGCACCTTTCAATACCGAAATATTTTCAATATCATCAGCTGCAATACCTGACATACCGTTACCAGAATCAATACCACCGTGATCTTTGCTGTCTCCGTTTGAGAACTGAGTGTTTGAAATAGGTACACCGTCAACAACATATAAAGGTTCGTTTGAACCATCAGCAATAGCTGTACCACGGATAATAACAGATGTTGAACTACCAGGTCCCTGAGCAGTTGAACTTACCTGTACACCTGACAGACGACCTGAAAGAGCCGCCATAGCATTGGACGATTTAGCCGTTTCAAATGCCTCATCACCTACTTCGGCAACTGAATAACCAAGGGCTTTCTTCTCACGCTTAATACCAAGAGCCGTAACAACCACTTCGTCCATATTCATCACATCTTCCAATAATGTAACGTTATATGATGCACCACTGGCAACAACCACTTCCTGGCTTGCAAAACCGATGAAAGAATAAACAATAGTAGCGTTAACCGGAGCCTCAAGCGTGAACTGACCATCAAGATTAGTAATTGTTCCGATAGTTGTTCCTTTAACAGAAACATTCACACCTGGTATTCCCAATCCTGAACGATCAACAACTGTACCTGAAACTTTAACTTTATCCTGCTGCACATTAGCAGCTTCTTTGGTTTCGTCAGCTACAATTACCACCTGGTTTTCGTACACTTTGAAATCGGCATTATTTAGCACCTCTTTTAAAATGCTTTCAACTGTTTCATTTTTGGCATTTACCGATACCAGTTGATTAATATCCAGGCTTGCCTCATTGTAAACAAATACCATGTTACTCTGCGCCTCAATGGCACTAAGGCATTCCTGAAGTGTTACTTCTTTAAGTTTCAAATTAACCTTTTGCTCTGTCAATCGGTTAGATGCAAATGCATCGTTTGAACCCAAAATCATGATCAAGCATGCTAAAAAGCCTGCTTTCGTCAAATTTCTTGTTCTAACCGAGACAAAGGATTTCCATTTCTCAGTGAAATTCATAAATTAGTAATTTAATTAAATGATTAAAAAAAAGCTTTGAAGGGTGTGTTTTTGAGCGAGCGCACCCTTTTTATTTTTCTTGTACGTAAAATTCTATCCTATTATTATCGACTTTATAGTTGACCCCTGTTAAATCGCACAAAGCCTTACAAACCAGCTCCACATTATCGTCCAGTAACAATTTGCCACTTAACTGAACCGGCATGTTCTGCAACTCTTTGCACACTTTAATTTCGCAGTTATAGAACTGCTCAATTTGTTTGGCCAGCATCCTGATATTGTTTTTATCCAATGTGAGGTAACCTTCTTTCCAACTACTGTAAATGGCAGTATTTACCTTTCTGACACGAAGAATTGCATCACTATTGTAATAGTTGCATTGCTGCCCGGGTTCTAAGATGGTTTGTTGCTTATTAAACGTTGAATTTCGCTCAACCTTTAGTGAACCCTCAACTAAAACCGCTGATACAACCGGTGTATTATTATATGAGCGAATATTAAAAGATGTTCCTAACACTGTATAGGTCATCTCTTCTGTCAATACTTTAAAAGGTTTATCCTTATCTGGAGTCACATCAAAATAGCCCTCTCCAATTAACATCACTTCACGCTTATCAACATCGTTAAAGTGAATTGGAAATATTAACTGACTCCCGGCATTTAGCCATACCTGAGTACCATCGTCTAAAGTCAGCTGTGCTGTTCTGCCATACGGAACCTGTATGGTATTTAAGTCAGACTGTGCTGATTTAACATTTTCAGTGTACTGCTTATCATCCTGAGAAAAATGAATTCCTTCTTCATCTGTTGCAAGTAAAGCATGCCTTTCGTCGATTGAAAAACGCTTTCCATCCGCTAAATGTAGTGTGGTACTAGTAGCAGTCTCTGTTTCTTCAATTATTAAAGATGAATACTCATCAAAAGTAGTATCATTTAGTTGAAACGATAATCCAACAATAATTGAAATGGCAGCAGCAATTGAGCTTAAACCGATAATCAGTCGTTTATTATTGGTTTTCTTGCCTTCAATATTGTATTTGCCTGCAAACTTATTCCAATCATTATCTGCTGTTTCAATATGCTTTAATTCAGCCTCCTGCTTATACTTGTTAAATAGTTGTTTGTTATACTGAGTATTATTTAGCCATGCATCCAATACCGCCATCTCATCAGCTGATATTTCCCCGGCCACATACTTCTCTGTCAGCAATCTGTATTTTTTATTCTTCTCTCCCATTTTCGCGTCTTACACCTTAACTACATGCACTTATTCAAATCCCCACAAACTTTTTTTAGAAAAAAGCATTACGTGATCTACGGAAGTAATGCCAAAATAAAAATGGCGGTTTTCAGATGCTTAAGTTTTGTCCGTAATGTTTTATTGGCTAACGTAATATGACGCTCCACTCCTTTTGAACTTATATTCAATTGCTGAGCTATTTGGTTATGCGACTGTCCTTCTATTTTTGATAATCTGAAAACTTCTTTCCTTTTGCCGGGTAGTTCCTCAATAGCTCTAAGTATCTCAGAAAAAACATCGAAATGATCTGCATCTACATCCTGTAACTCAAAATCAAGCCTGTGAACACGATCGATTGCTTCATAATTTTTGGCGAATGCAACAAATTTTTCGTGCACCTTATCGTGATTGAGTTGGTTTAAACACTGGTTTCTGATTGAGCGATACATAAGGCCAACAACTGATTGCTCAACATCAATTGAAGTGCGCTTTTCCCATAATTTAAAAAAGGTATCCTGCACAATATCTTCAGCTTCATCAGGCTGGCAAACAAACATGCCGGCGTAATTGAGCAAACGTTTAAAGTACGTTTTATAAAAAACCTGAAAAGCATCCATATCTCCCGCTTTTATTTTTAGGAGCATTTCCTTTTTCTGGCTCATATGATTTAGATTTTATGACAAATTGTTAGCTGTGGATTATACCAATACTATATTGAACAGAGTATATTGGTATCATCGACGACGAAAGTAATTTTAATGGAATATTGCAACAATGGACAAATGTTCAGCTAGGTAAACAAATGTGTAACACCTCCATATAAGACTGATAACAGGCCACTTACACCCACACCCCAATTACACCATGAGTGGAAAATTTAACATTAACTCCATGACATTAGTCATGAAATTAATCAGTTAGTCCAGTACCTAAAAATATTATGAAGGTGCTGAATTGGAAAAGCGGGTAGCATTCAGACTGAACTACGGTAATGGTAGAGACACTACCACGATAATGGTAGAGACCACCAGCAAAATGCTGCTGCTTGACTAAAACGAGCTGTTCGCGTGGTATAGATAGCCCACGCGAACGCTACGACAGCTATCGTAGTCGCTCGGTAGCGGTGTATTATTTTTCAACAGCGATATTTCAAACTTTTAGAATATAAAAAAATCCCCTTGGATACTCAAGAGGATTAACTTTAATGTCTTATAACTTAATTATTATTGGTCTTTCTGCTCAAGTTCATTTACATCATAGGTCTTAAGCGGATTCTTACCGAGCTCAATATTCATTTTACGATTACGACATACGTCAACCGCTAAATAAACAGCTTGTTTAAATGAATCGGCATTTGCTTTGTCCTGCCCTGCTATTTCAAAGGCTGTGCCATGATCTGGTGATGTACGAATAAAAGGTAAACCGGCCGTATAATTCACCCCTTTAGAGAATGTAAGCGTTTTAAACGGTGCCAAGCCCTGATCATGGTACATGGCTAAAATGGCATCAAAATTACGGAACTGATCGCTACCAAATAAGCCATCGGCCGGATACGGACCTAATGCCATTATGCCCTCTTCTTTCGCTTTATTAAGAGCCGGTATAATAATTTCCTGTTCTTCATTACCTAAAACACCGCCATCGCCTGCATGTGGATTTAAGCCCAACACAGCAATACGTGGTTTGCGGATTGAAAAGTCCTGCTGAAGTGTTTTATTTAAGGTTCTCAGCTTAGTTAAGATATTCTCTTCTGTAATCTTAGAAGCAACATCTTTTATAGGCACATGGCCGGCCACAACACCTACTTTCATGTGTTCCGATACCATTAGCATCAATGCTTCCCCTTCTCCGGCTGCCTGGTGTAAATATTCGGTGTGACCAGGGAAATTAAATGACTCAGACTGTATATTTTCCTTATTGATAGGAGCTGTTACCAATACATCGATCTTACCATCCTTTAAATCCTTTACAGCTTTTTCTAATGCTTTAAAGGCCGAATCACCACCTATACTGGTTGATTTACCTAATTCTACTCGAATATTATCATCAAGACAGTTAATAATATTCACACGTTTATTATGCGCATCATCCACACTATTGATACTGTTTAAACTGAAATTAGGAATATTCAATGCCTTGCGGTGATAAGCCGCCACTTTTGACGAACCGTAAATAACCGGAATAAAAGAATCGAAAATCCTGGCATCTGATAAAGTCTTGAATATAACTTCATAACCAATGCCATTAATGTCGCCGTGGGTGATTCCCACTTTTATTTTACCTTCGCTCATATGTTCTGTTTTTCTGATACTACAACCTGTAATTCAGTTATTATGCATTAAATTTAATATAAATTAATGAACTAGTATCAAGTCAAATATTAACTTTCGGTATTACCCCCTCTCCGTTCGGGTTTCTCCCCGGGGGGAGAATGGTTGAAGCCTCAATCTTTCCTCCCCCTCAAACGGGAGGGAAGTGCCGGCAGGCGATGGGGGTGTTTATTATAGATACTCGTCATTTTAAGCCTGACTTGACTCTGGCATTTTGCTTTTCAAAAACTCATACAACATTCTAACACCAACACCTGAAGCACCTGAACCACGATAGCTATCATCTTTCTTTACAAATGCCGGTCCTGCAATATCGAGGTGAATCCATGGGCTTTCTACAAAATGACTCAGGAATTTACCTGCAGTAATAGCTCCTGCTTCCCGTCCTCCCAGGTTTTTAATATCAGCAATATCAGATTTAATTAATTCACCATACTCATCCCAAAACGGGAATTGCACAACACGTTCATAAACACAATCACCTGCATCCTGTAGTTGTTTAAACACCTCCTCAGAAGCGGTTCCCATTCCAACCGTTGCGTATTGCCCAAGAGCCATTACTGCACTTCCTGTAAGCGTCGCTAGGTCTATTACCAGCTCCGGTTCGTATTTCTTTGAATAAGATAAGGCGTCTGCTAAAATTAAACGGCCTTCGGCATCTGTATTTAATACCTCAACTGTTTTACCATTGTGCATGGTTAATATATCACCAGGAACAATGGCATTGCCTCCCGGACGATTGTCAGTAGCAGGTATTAATCCGATTACATGAACCGGTAATTTATTTGATGCGACAGCCACCATTGTCCCAACGACAGATGCTGCTCCTCCCATGTCGGCTTTCATATCGTCCAGACTGCCCGGCGGTGTTTTAAGGTTGATACCACCAGTATCGAACACAACCCCTTTTCCTACCAGCACAACAGGTTTTTCGTTTGTGGCATTCTCTGGTTTCCACTCCAATATATGGAAGGCCGGTGGATCAACACTTCCTTTATTGACACCCAGGAGCCCACCAAACTTGAGTGTCTCCAGTTTTGCTTTATTAAATATCTCAACATCAAAACCATGAACCGCACCCAACTCTGTAATGCGGTCAGAAAGCTCTTCGACATCTAATGTTGATACCGGTTCATTAACCAGGTCACGCGTTATAAATACAGCATTACTCAATAACCGTAATTCCTCCAGAGCACATTGGGTCAACTCTGACGAAGCTACCCATATTGTTAACTCCTCTGATTCATCCTTCTTATCAGATTTGTATTTGCTAAAATTGTAACATGATAAAGCCAGCCCTTCACTCAATGCCAGTGTAATAGCTTTGTCTCCGATTAAATCATAGATACAAACACCAGTTTGTTTATCCTTTTTCAACCCGGCATAAATGCTTGAACCATCTTTACGCAAGGCCTCATAACCTTTATTATTCAACTCGTCATCAGCAACAATCCGCACATAATACACAATGTTGTAATTCTGAATCGTAATAAGCTTTTCTTTTGCTTCCACTTTTGCCTCTACATAGGCTAAGGCATCATTATTAAAACCAAAGTCTTTTAGTAAAGCAGTGTCTTTAACAAGGAATATATTCCTGACGCCTTCGGGACGCTCTCCTGTATGTTTTATAGATAGTTGCATAGGTATGTTTATTCTGTAAGCTCAGGCGAGTCTGAAGATTGACCTTGCCCCTGAGACTTAAAATACTCTCTAATCATTACTTTTTTCATCTCGCGATGAATAATTAATTCAGTCAGTGCATCTTCGTAAGTAGCATCACCCATTTCTCTTTGGTAAACAGCTACCTGGCTTTCAGTTACATCAATTCGGTACAAAAAGTTGAGAAACTGAGAATAATGCTCACCCATTATGTGTACAATATGAACTCGCATTTGTTTAAACACCTCATCATAAAAGCCCTCAACGTTACCTGAGAAAGTCACTTCAAAACCAAACTCAGCAAAGTCTTTTGTTATCTGAGCTGCGGCTTTTCTGATTAAATCATCTCGTCCACAGGCTTGTCGTAATGCCTGACTATTTAATTCGGGAAGCATAAACTAGTTAAAGCTAAAAGTGTACATTAATGCTTCCATCTGTCGTATCTTGTCGCGCTTATCCGGTTTTTCAGGCGAATAAACAAATCCATCTGTTATTACCACACGGTTATTCTTTTCATCAAAATGTGCCTGAAGGATGAACGGTCCGCCCATCATATCGTTTTGCACTTTCCATAAACCACGTAATTCAACTACTTCATTTCCGTTTATTTTTGCCTTTTTATAAATAATAGGAAAGCGATGCTCTGTGGTCATGAATGAACCTGTTGATGGTCCGGGAACATTTTTATTTAATATTGAATCACGTTTGTTTAGCAAGTATTCTTTTGAGAAAGTTCCTTCGCCAACATATGGAAACTCATACACAAACATCCCCTGGAAGCCCCAGTCAGCATCTTCCTGCATCCATACAAATGAATCAATTGATTTTTTATTATTCAAACTTGTTGGTACGTTCATGCGCACACTAAAAGTTGAATCAACTCGCTTCACCAACTCATCACTTGGATATCTTTTATACGACGCAATAAAACGTTCCCTTTCTGCCTTATTAAAAAAGCTCAGGATTTTCAACTGATGCTCATCAACCAAACGCTTTAAAGCCGCAGTATCTTTTGCAGTAATCCCAACAACAGCTTGCGGACGAGCCCATCGGTCCTTATAATATTTAACCGAACCTTCTTTAACATCGGCTTTAACTGTTACAACTACCACATTACGAATCGTTTTCATAAAGTTAGTGAATGAACGATGAGGCGCCACACTCATTTTAAAATGCGGTTCTGCCTGTGGCAAACCTAAATAAGTTTCTCTTAGAAGGTTTTGCAATTCAACGCCACCTGGAGATTTCTTGATTTTATCATCCATTACCACAAGCATTTCTCCAGCTTTACCCCCTACATTGGGTTTATGACCTGACTTTTTGTCTTTACAGGCATAGCCTGCTAAAACCACCATTATCAGAAGTGCATATTTTGAAAATCTCATATCAGATTGATTTAATTATTGATAAAGTTTTTTGATTCGGTTGTCGGTATAGTAGTTATCTAAATATAAAACAGCTTTATAAGTTGTTGGTTCGTCGGCTATAAAAAAGAATTTCTCTACTTTCTTAGGACGCCAAACAATCAAGCGCTGATCGATATACAAATTTCGGTTGGGTAAATTATTCCAATAGACAATATCACTTATTCTGCATTCATTATCGATGGCTATTTTATGGAAGAATTCACCTTTCTCAACCTGATGTACAAAACTTTCCCGATTTGATTTATCACCTAAAGGCATTGCTTTACTCAATGGAGGATTTGCTTCTTTTAATTCATTAACAGCTCTAACAAAGTGAATCACTCCTTTTTTAGGCAGAAACAGGCAAACCGGCTCTTTTCCAACCGGAATAAAGTTTTTGGTATAGGATGGATTTAACCATTCAACGACCTCAAGTGGTGTTTTTGAAGCCTGATGGATTTGCTCAAAATTTAATGATTTATGAATGTAAACGGTATCTACTTCATTAAAGCTTAAAGGTGCCGTAACTGGCTTCACATCATGACGATGGTAATTATTCATCACATAGTTGACAGCAATAAAGGCAGGAACATAGCTTTGCACGGCCTTAGGTAAGTATGGTTGTAACTCCCAGAAGTTTGTTTTTCCGCCTGAACGTTCAATGGCTTTCTGCACCACTCCAATTCCACCATTGTAGGCTGCTAAAGCCAATTGCCAGTCATTGAGATTGCGATGCAGGTATTTTAGGTAGCGACAAGCAGCTTCAGTACTTTTCACCGGATCACAACGTTCATCGACGTAATTATCGACCTTCAATTCAAACATACGCGAGGCATGATATAAGAATTGCCATAATCCCATGGCTCCAGAACTTGATTTGGCCCTGGGTTCGAGAGCTGACTCTACAATTGCCAGGTATTTTAATTCCATTGGTAAATCGTACTTGGCTAAATACTCTTCGAACAAAGGAAAGTAATAATCGGCCCGACCAATAATATTTGCCAAATGTTCCCGACGCCTCACTGTATAAACGTCAATAAATGCCTGCACCTTTGAATTGTAATCAAGCTTAACCACTGTTGATTTATCCAGTTCTTTAAGGCGATTTTCATACATCCAATCCGGATAATGCGGATAATCTCCATCTCCTACATTAACTGCCAACAGCCAATTACTCATCATCACCATGCATAACACAAGCACTATTCGCATCTTATATCTTTTTAATAATAGAAATCGATATTATCAACCAATTTAGTTTGGGGCATTTCGAATATACCAAAGGCCAATCCTCTATGAGGGTCGGCCTTCGTAATAGTATTTTAATAAAAGTAATGCCTACTTAGAAGAGTCGTCGATGGCCTCATTTTTATCACCATCGGACTTTTTATCATCTTCGTTACGTGCCTTCTTAAATTCTTTCATTCCCTGACCTAGTCCTTTCATTAATTCAGGAATTTTACGTCCACCAAATAAAAGTAATAAAGCCAATATAATAAGAATCCATTCAGGTCCGCCCGGAAGTGCCCATAATAATACGTAACTGTTCATATCTTAGTTATTTTATATATACAAATTTAATAAACTCGCTTATTTAAAGAAAGCTTTAAAGATATCATTTCCATTGGCAAACAACAGTAATCCCAGTAATAAAATCATTCCTGTTATTTGTGCATATTCCATAAACTTGTCTCCTGGTTTACGTCCTGTCACCATTTCATATAATAAGAACAGAACATGTCCGCCATCCAATGCCGGAATTGGTAAAATATTCATGAAAGCCAGAATCATTGAAATAAGTGCGGTATTGGACCAGAAAACATACCAGTTCCATGTTGACGGGAATAATTTACCCATTGCGCCAAAGCCTCCAACCTGTTTAGCACCTTCCTTGGTGAAAATTAAACGAAGTTGCTTTACATAGCCAACCAATATATCAAGCCCCTTTGTGATACCTTTAGGACAAGCTTCCCAAAAACCATATTTATGACGTTGTATGTCAACATACTTTTCAGGAGACACAAGGTAAAAACCTATTTTACCCGACTTTGGAACAGTTAAACTTAGGCTTGTTTGTTCTCCATTACGGTATACCCCCAATGATATTTCCTTTTGAATATTCGCCGCTAAAGATGATGTAAACTCGTTATAAAAAGCAGTGCTCTCACCATTTACACTTACAATACTGTCACCGGGCAACAGACCTGCTTTATCGGCGTCTGAGCCTGATAGTGTTTCTTGTACAACCACAGGATATCTGACATCAGCGAACCCTCGCACCTCTTCAGAGATCATACGTTGATCATATCCCTCAGGAATTGCAAGGTAGATTGTCTTCTCTCCTCTTTTAACAGTTAGTTCCTTTGCATTTTCCAAAAGTATAAAACGTGCAATATCACCACTTTCTTCAACCTTGTACTCATCAACCTTAAGTACAATGTCTCCATCCTGTAATCCAATTTCTTTTGCAACTTCATGGTAATATAATCCATGCTTGGCTGATTGAACCGGAATATAACTTTCACCCCAGGTATATAGCACCATCCAATAAATAAAGAAGGCTGTAATAAAGTTAACCAACACACCGCCAATCATAATCATGAGGCGTTGCCAGGCTGGTTTTGAACGAAACTCCCACGGCTGAGCCGGTTGAGACATTGCTTCCTTATCCATTGATTCATCAATCATACCGGATATTTTCACATACCCACCTAAGGGCAACCACCCTACTCCATATTCAGTTTCACCTTTTTTATACTTAAAAAGGGTAAACCAGGGATTGAAGAACAGATAAAACTTCTCCACCCGTGTTTTGAATAAGCGGGCAAAAAAGAAGTGACCAAATTCGTGCAAGATTACCAGTATTGATAAACTTAGTAACAACTGCACTGTTTTTATAAATATGTCCATTAATTATTGTTTTTCTAATTTTAGCGACAAATATATTCTTTTCGGGCTAATATCGCATTGACATTTTAACAGTGTTATAAAATAACACCCAATAAACACATTACCCCTAAAAAATGTTAGCACGATTTACTTATTCTTTATGATTTCTTCAGCAATGGCTCTTGCTTCGTCATTACTTTGAAGGTAATCATCCAACGAAGGCTTTTCAACTATTGTTGCCTTCATCATGGTTTTTTCAATAACATCCGACATCTCAACGAAACCAATCTTTTGCTTCAGGAAACCATCTACCGCTATTTCGTTAGCAGCATTTAATATACATGGCATGTTACCACCTTTTTTCATGGCCTGGTATGCCAAATCCAGGTTGCGGAATACTTTGACATCTGCTTTTTCAAAAGTTAACTCGGGATAATCCATGAAATTAAATCGTGGAAAATCAGCTTTTAAACGCTGTGGAAAAGTCATTGCATACTGAATTGGCAACCGCATATCAGGTAAGCCCAACTGCGCTTTAATGGAGCCATCTTCAAACTGAACCAAAGAATGCACAATAGATTGCGGATGAACAACAACTTCAATATCATCGGGCTTGACATTAAATAACCACCTTGCTTCAATAGCCTCCAGACCTTTATTCATCATTGATGCACTATCAATGGTTATTTTATCTCCCATCGACCAGTTGGGATGATTAAGTGCCTGACAACGGGTTACCTTTCTTAAAAAGTCAACTTTCTTACCACGAAAAGGTCCACCTGAAGCCGTTAAAAGAATTTTTTCAATCGGATTATGAAACTCTCCTGCCAAACATTGAAAAATAGCAGAATGTTCAGAGTCAACAGGTAGAATACTTACTTTATTCTCAAGCGCCAGCTGTGTAATAATATCGCCCGCAACTACCAGTGTTTCTTTGTTTGCCAATGCAATTTGTTTTCCGGCTTTTATGGCATTAACAGTCGGCAAAAGACCAGAAAAGCCAACCATAGCTGTTAAAACAATATCAACGGTGCTAATTTGAACAACCTGCGCGATGGCTTCATCCCCGGCATAAACTTTAACATCAGTATCTATCAAAGCATCACTTAAAAGCTGATACTTCTCTTTATTACCAATTACAATTGTATTGGGATTATATTTTTTTGCCTGTTCAATTAATAATTCGACATTATTATTGGCTGTTAATACCTCTACCTCAAAATCTTCCGGGTGAGCATCAACCACTTCCAAAGCCTGCGTGCCAATTGAACCGGTTGAACCCAGAATAGCTATTCTTTTCGACATGAAATTTTATCTGTTGTGTATTTTATATCGTTACTCAAATGACATGTATTGCTCTGCATCTAAAGGTACTCCATTGTACCATAACTCAAAATGTAAGTGTGGACCAGTAGTGAGTTCTCCTGAATTGCCAACATTAGCAATAGCTTCACCAGCCTGAACCTTGTCACCCATACTTTTTAACAAACTTTCGTTGTGCTTATACAACGAAATAAGATTATTTGAATGCTGTATTTGAATCACATATCCTGTTTCAACAGTCCAACCGGTGAAAACAACCGTACCATCCAGGACCGCACTTACACGACTGCCCGGCTTGGCTACAATATCAACACCATAATGTCCCTGGGTTTCACCAAATTTACTTACAACAACGCCTTTTAAGGGCGTAAACAGAAAACTATGCTCTAGTTCGAACTTTGTGCTTTTTTCATCGAACACAGCAAGATTGAATTTTTCTTCCTTTTCAACTTGTTCCCTGAAAATGGAATCTTCTTCTGATTTTCTAAAAACAACTTTGTTACTGGCTTTTTCACCTTCGGCATCTTCAACATCTTCTGGCAAAGCACCAGCAGGAACTTCTCCTGCAACAATGGCACGAATATCATTAAAGAAACGATCACGACGTTCTATTTCCATAATTAAGCTATCCACTCGTTGCGAATTTTGTATGATCGAACGACGTTGCTGACCATCCGGGTAACCAGGAATATACTCACGTAAACCTGTAAATGCGATTAAAAATATAACCATTACCACAAGTACAACCAAACTAACTCCAATAATGGTAAATACATTTAGACGCGATAAGCGCATACCAAATACTTCCTCGTAAGTTTGTTCATTAAATATGGCCAGTCGATATTTATGCCTTAGTTTTTTGACCAGATTAGTACCTTTTTCTTCTTTCGCCATTAGCTTAAAATTCAATTGAAGCAAAGGTAAAAAAACTCATCAGAATACCTTATAATCAGAGATCGTTTTAAATTCATTAACAAACTCACCATAACAGACTGATTAACTGCCTACAAGATACGATCAATTTCAACCACACAAGCCTTTACTCCGTCATTCGTCAACAAAAATAAGACATTCATGGAAGGTGATTTTATTTATGTGACCGAAAATGCATTTAAACCTGAAATTTACACCATTTATGGAATACACATCAAATCCTTTGGTCACCTCCTGTTACACATCTACTTTTATATCGAAAAACACACCCGGACGGTACAGGATAGAAACTAAAAGGAGAGCGTTATGATTATTAAATTAATTACAGCATTTGGCGAAATACGCATGCATAATAAGGTTGCCGGGATTGAATTTCCAAGAAAGAATGAACTGCAAGTTGTATTTAAAGATACATACGCAGATTTAGTGATTCCAATATCACCTTCAATGGATCATCAATTACTTGTAGGCATTTTCTACGACTACCTTAATCAGCCTGAAAGCAGATTGGCAATAGCTTAATCAAATATTAAAATATAAAAGAACTGCAGCTACTATTTCATAATAGTTTCTGCAGTTTTTTTTTATATTTACTCATCACCAAACAACCTCATGATGAAAACAATTACCACTCTCATATTGCTTATTGCAATAAACCTATCAACTCTGTCTCAAGATCGTATAACAGGATTAAGTCATGCAACACGCAGTGAAGTTATAGCACAAAACGGTATGGCTTGCACGAGTCAGCCATTAGCCACACAAGTCGCAATAGACATATTAAAGAAAGGTGGTAATGCCATTGACGCAGCAATTGCAGCCAACGCTGCACTAGGCTTAATGGAGCCAACAGGATGTGGAATTGGAGGCGATCTTTTTGCTATCGTCTGGGATGCCGAAAGCAAACAACTATATGGCCTTAACGCCAGCGGTCGTTCTCCCAAATCATTGACAATAGATTATTTCAACACAAACAACATTAAAACAATCCCTTCATATGGTCCTCTTCCGGTAAGTGTGCCAGGTTGTGTTGACGGATGGTTTGAACTGCATGGACGTTTCGGGCAACTCAAAATGAAGGATGTATTAGCCCCGGCAATCAACTATGCTGAGACCGGTTTCCCTTTAAGTGAGCTCATTGCACACTACT
>JAKSBD010000367.1 GCA_022361295.1 Bacteroidales bacterium | reverse complement strand
GTTCGGAGGAGCTCTTAAGTTCCATCCGGTTTGGGATGGATGTTTGGAGGAGCTTCTAAGTTCTCATCCGGTTTGGGCTGGATGTTCGAAGGAGCTTTTACGTTCTCATCCGGTTCGGGATGGATGTTCGAAGGAACTTCTAAATTCTATAGAAAGATGGGTGGTAAACACTAACATATAAAAACAGCCCCTATGCAATATAAATATTCCATAAGAGCTGTACTTTATTGGGGAAATAAAGTGTTTTTTACTTCACAACAAGTTTATGTGTGCTTAAACCTTCTTTTGTTTTGACCTGTAACAGGTAGGTACCTTTTGAAAGATGTGAAACCTGCATGCTTATCCACTTGTCATTGTTTCTGCTTGTTGGTACAGCTATCATTTTGCCTGTCTGGCTATAAACAGACACCTTAACAATTGAAGATGCAGTTGTAACATCCACCTTGGTGGCAGCCGGATTGGGATATACCTTAATCTGGTTGTGTCTTTGTTCTTCTACACTTGTAGGTGTTGAAATAGCTATATTAAAATATTGATTCGTTAATTCGTTTAGAGAAGCATCAATCACCTTAAAAATAAAGTAATCCTCAGTAGTTGCTGATCCGTTATGTACATATTGAATTAAACCATCCGTCAAATCTTGTTGAGTGAATGTGTTAATAGACACCCCTTGGTTATTAGTGTTTTCCATTCGACCGTTAACAACCTGTGTTGTGATGGAGTAAACGATTGTTGCATTATCACTTTCAGTATCATTTGCTGCTAAAGATGTCAGGTTAATGCTTTCAGTTGATCCTTTTTGAATGGATAAGCCATTGTTGGTTGTTATTGTAGGAGCGTCATCATCAATTGAATTTATTTTGATCGAAAAGGTTTGATCAGTAAGCTTGTTATTGCCATCATCGGTCACTGAAAATTT
The DNA here is from genome assembly GCA_022361295.1 of Bacteroidales bacterium. Classification (GTDB taxonomy): domain Bacteria; phylum Bacteroidota; class Bacteroidia; order Bacteroidales; family Marinilabiliaceae; genus Carboxylicivirga. Next base: position 8,614 of record JAKSBD010000367.1, on the reverse strand, counting down.
AAAGCTGTCACTGGTAGTGTTAGTACCATTGTGTGTGTATCGAATTTTGCCATTGTCAAGCTGTAACTGTGTAAACGATGTAATGGCAATGCCCGGACTATCAGTGTTTTCAATATGACCATTTGCCGGTTCGTTGCTTATGGAAAACAGAATAACTGAGTGATCATCATCCACATCATTGGCAGAAAGATTTGTAAGGGCATTTATCAGTTCAGAAGCCCCTTCATCAAGAGACAATTCATTGTTAACTGTAATTGTAGGTCTGTCGTTATCAGCCTTAAAAACACTTATTATTCTTGTGGCAATAGCTGATGCAGAATTAGCATCTGTTAATGTGAAGGTTACTGTCCTGGCACTTGTTACCGGATCTTCTGAGGTATTGGTGTAGTGAATGGCCCTTACAACCTGCTGTACAAGGTTATTGCTTATGTTGCTGTTGAAGGTGACAGATAGCAGTGTACCATTTGTAACCGTACCTTCTATGGCATTTATGGAGCCAATAATAGTGTTGCCATCCAATAAATCATTATTAGTGGTATTAATTGTTCCAACTACATTGTCGGGGATGCTTAATTGGTCACTCGTTTGGTTGTTTGATGTAACCTGTACTGTTAGTATGCCACCATTCCAGTCTGTATCACCATCGATATCATTAGCATTAGCTGCAGGTGCGAGCTGAACAGGTCCCTGGTTTTCAGTATAGTTTAATGTGCCGCCGTCAATTGATAAGGAAGGAGTACTGTTCGCAGGTAAAACCTTTATTTCAGAACTTAAGCTTCCCGAATAGATGCCAAGCGTATCACTGTCTCCTGCCTGCCAATTGGAGGTTGTGTGTAACCTAATCAGCCATTCTTCTTTGGTGGCCTGAGTAACCGGCCCGTCATAACGATAGTTGTCAAATTCGTCGGGTGCAGTTTCGTATGATGGATTCAATACCTGAACGTCACCATTAACAAGCATTCCATTGGCATTGGCTATACTTGCATTACCACTGCCATCTGAAGTGGTAAGGGCAGTCATGTTCGGCGGTAGTTGCGAAGCTGATGAGGTGTGACTATTGCCTGCATCTAACCATCCATGGGTATTGGGTTGAGTATTATCGCCATTAAAGGCGTATATCATACCTGGTTCGGGCTCATTATTACTATTCAGTCGCTGCATCACACCATTGTATAGGTTATTATCAGTTTGGAAAATAAACAATTGGTCGCCCGCGCTAAGGTTCATATCAGAACTGCCGTTCGGGTGCGAAAGTGTACCATGATGGTCACTCATTAGTTCCAGGCTATTGATCGATTCATTTGTAAAACGAATAATGCTGCCGGCAGTAATTCCTTCATTTGCCACAACCCATCTAAAAACATCCTCATTGCCGTTAAAAATGAACCTGCTTCGTCATAGCCCTCGTCGGTTATAAATATTACTGATCCGCCCGGGATATCTGCCAGAGCTATTAATGCAAATTGGTCGTCAAGGTCAGTGTTTCTGGCAATAACCACAATGTCGGCAGATTGAAGAGTCGGATCTGCCAATACTTGACTAAAAGGCACTGTTAATGCCACTAAAAGAATACACGCACGCATGCATCGATTAATAATTGATACCATTCTAAAATGTAATTAATAGTTTTTAATGACTTAAGATGAATCAAACCTTGGTTTCTTTTCTTAAGCGTTGCTTCCCATTGTTTCTCTGAACCCAGAGTTATTAAACAAACAAATCTAGCTATATAAACCTGTTTTTAGAATCAGGGTTTAGGCTGATTTTGCGATATAGGGAATACCCTATTAAACAAACTGCGTGTATTCGAATATGTATGAATGTTATTCGAACTTTTTATTCTCCGTTCATACCATTGCAGAAATAGGGTTTACCCTATTGAAGGAACAATAATTGGAAATACTATATTCAAAATTTGTCTATGGTGTTAAATAGCATCTCCATTACCAAAGTCATAATATATGTGTCATCTGTTGCACAGCATAAGCCACAGCTTACCAATTTCCCCACCATTTTCTTCCCATCCCAACTATTTTCACTTATTTTGTTGTTCATGGTCTGCAGGCCTAATAACTAACGACCTATTGATCTAATTACCTAATGATCTACAAACATGAATAATCCAATCGACGAATTCACACTATCCAACTTATATAATCGTAAACGCTCCGATCGTGATATCTTTCAGGAGCTTATGTCTTTCAAGGTAAGTGAGGTGTTACTTATTGCCAATCATTACGATGCCTATAGCATTGTGCGCGAAGGACGGTTTTTTGACAAGATTTTTGGTGAGTACCTGCAGTTGAATTTGTTTACGGCACCACGCATTACAAGTGTGGCTACGTCGGCAGAAGCAGAAGAGTTGATGCAGGAACGTGACTTTGATATGATCATATTAATGGCTGGTTTAGATAAACAGGCTCCATTGCAAATGAGTGAACGTCTGAAAGAAATTCAGCCCGAAGTGCCAATTCTGCTTATGGTTAACAATAATGCTGACCTTAAGTTTTTTGATGAAGCCAGTGGTAATATAGAGCATATTGACAGGGTGTTTGTTTGGAATGGAGACTCGCGAGTATTCCTTGCCATGATTAAATATGTTGAAGATAAGATGAACGTTGCGAAAGACGTTAAAGTCGGAGATGTCAGGGTTATTTTGCTAGTTGAAGATTCGCAAAAGTATTATACACGATACTTGCCTTTGCTCTACTCTATTATTATGCGACAAACTCAGGCTATTTTGTCTGAAGAGTCCAGTGACCAGTTGCACAAAATTATGAAGATGCGCGTGCGTCCAAAAATTTTGCTGGTCAGTAATTATGAAGATGCAGTTCAGATTGTGGATAAGTATCTCGATAACCTGATCTGTGTAATTTCAGATGTGCAATATGCGCGCAATGGAGTTGATGATGTGAATGCAGGTGTAGAACTCATCAAGTATGTTAAGTCTAAGACAATAATTCCCACGTTGCTGCAATCATCTGATCCATCAAATGCCTTGCGTGCCGAATCTGTGCAATCTGATTTTATCGATAAGAACTCTGATAGTTTATCGCTGGACATATATAATTTTATTCACCAAAAATTGGGTTTCGGTAACTTTGTATTTAAAAACAGTCGAGGAGCAAAAGTGGCAGTTGCCCGCAATATGAAAGAGTTCGTTGATTGTATTGAAGATGTTTCACCTGAATCGCTATTGTACCATGCCCGTCGAAATGGTATCTCTACCTGGCTGATGGCACGTGGGGAAATATCAATTGCTAAAAGATTGCGTCCTTACCGAATTGAAGACTTTGAGAGTTCAACTAAACTTAGACAAGCTATTCTGGATGTGTTTGAGGATGTTCGTTTAAAACGGCTCCGTGGTAAGGTGGTCATGTTCGACAAAGAAATGGTCAAAAGCAGTCGTTATATTGTACGTATAGGCGAAGGCTCATTTGGTGGTAAAGGTCGTGGTGTTGCCTTCCTGAGCAACTTTATCGAAAACATCAATTTTGATCGTATTGTAGATGATATTAATATCCGTATTCCTGCTACAACCATAATAGGGGCTGGCGAATTCACTCATTTTATTGAGAAGAATAACCTGTATAACCTTGCCTTTGTTGAGAAAAAATATGATGAGATAAAGGAATTATTTCTTAAGTCGGAGTTGAGTGATGAGGTGAATGAAAAGTTGATGCAATATGTTGAAGTAATGGATCAGCCATTAGCTGTTCGTTCATCAGGTTTGTTTGAAGATAGCTTACTTCAGCCATTTGCCGGGGTGTATGCCACATACATGGTCCCCAATAATCATCCTGATATTAATGAGCGTTTCCGTCAGTTAAGTACAGCAGTTAAGTTGGTTTACGCTTCAATGTTCAGCGATCAGTCAAAGGCCTATTTCGATGCGGTTAACTATAAGATCGAGGAAGAAAAAATGGCAGTTATCATCCAGGAGGTGGTAGGTGGTAAAGTCGGCGATCGTTTTTATCCGCATATAAGTGGTGTAGCGCAATCATATAATTATTATCCGTTTTCATATATGAAGCCTGAAGATGGATTTGCAGTACTGGCTGTTGGTTTAGGGAAATATGTTGTTGGCGGCGAAAAGGCTTATCGTTTTTGTCCCAAGCACCCTAAACTTGAACTAAATTCTATTCAGGATCAGATTAAAGATTCACAATCATATTTTTATGCACTCGACCTTGATAAAACTGATTTCTGCCTTGAGAAAGGGGGGGAAGATGCCGCTATCGTTAAACTAAGTATTAAAGAAGCCGAAGAGGATGGAAATTTAAAGCATTGTGCTACAGTTTACGATTTTAATTACGACAGGATGACGAACGATTTCTCAAAGAGAGGGCCTCGTGTTGTTAATTTCTCAAATATCCTGAAGTACGACTACATACCGCTGTCTCGAACACTGGATATGTTGCTTCGATTCTTTAAAGAGGCAATGGGTGCTCCGGTTGAGATTGAGTTTGCTGTTGATTTAGAGCCGGGACGACGTAACTTGCCAACCCTGTATTTATTGCAGATAAAGCCGCTTATTCGTGTTGAAAATAATGTCAATATTAACTTCGATGAGGTAGATAAGGAGAAGATGGTATTACAGTCCATTAAGGGAATGGGTAATGGTCGCCTTAACCACATTAAAGATGTAGTTTATATGAACATTGATGTGTTTGACAGAACTAAAACAGCTGAAATGGGGGCTGAGATGGCTGAGATTAACCGTTACTTTGAAGAACAAGGTAAGGAATATGTATTGATAGGGCCGGGGCGTTGGGGAACACGCGACCGATTTACGGGTATACCGGTATTTTGGTCTCAGATTTCACATGCCCGGGTTATTGTTGAAATGGGTTTGCCTGATTTTCCTTTAGATGCTTCATTGGGTTCGCACTTCTTCCACAATGTAACATCAATGAATGTAGGTTACTTTAGCGTTCATCATAATAGTGAAGAGCAATTTGTTGGTATTGATAAATTAAAAGAGCAAAAGCTGGTTCGTGAAACCGAATATTTTAAACATGTAGAATTTGAATATCCGCTCACCATTTTGATGGATGGAAAACAGCAAAAAGCGGCCATTGTAACAAATGATAAGCCAATCGATATAGAATAATAAAAACCTGAGCTCGAAATTTAATGTTGAGCTCAGGTTAATATTTGCACAAGGCTCGTATCAAAAGTCAGAAACAATTACCAGACAGTTTCAAATAGAAGATATCTCCATTAAGCCACCCGGATTCTAGGTTTTTCTTAGTGTACTTCATGTCTTGGTGGTGAATTAAGAAATGTATGGTGGTTAAATTACTATATCACAAAGTCTTTTTCTTCTTAGTGATCTTTGTGTCTTAGAGTAGACCTACAAAGACTTCAGCTTTTACAACATACTATTTGAATATTCCTTTTAAATATCATATAAAAGAAAAAAGAATCCGAAAACATTGAAAATCAGAAAATCAGTTTTTATCTTGATGGGAATCAAAATATTAACCATAGAGATAAACTCAAAGTTTTATGATGGATTCAAAGGATTTCGTATATCCTTCACAGGGTGTGGTGGATTATGCAACGGTTAAGTCGTATGAGGATTTATACCAGACTTCTATTAATAACCGCGAACAATTCTGGGCAGATGAGGCCAAGCGGCTTGAATGGTATCAGCCTTGGAATAAAGTGTTGGATGACTCCAACCATCCCTTTTACAAGTGGTTTGTCGGAGGAAAAACAAACATTATCCATAATGCAATTGATCGACACCTGAAAACAGCTACACGTAATAAACTGGCATTAATATGGGAGGGCGAACCAGGTGATTTAAAAACCTATTCTTACCATGCATTGAATAGGGAAGTAGCAGAGTTTGCCAATATTATGAAAGCGATGGGAGTGCATAAGGGAGACATTGTAACCATTTATATGCCCCAGATACCCGAGCAGATATTTGCGATGCTGGCATGTGCTAAAATTGGGGCAGCTCACAGTGTTGTGTATGGCGGGTTTAGTCACGAAGCACTTGCTGAACGGATTAATGCAGCCAATAGTCGTGTAGTGATTACTGCCGATGGTGGTTTTAGAAGAGGTAAAGCAACAAAGCTCAAGGAAATTGTTAATAAAGCCATGGAGTTATCCCCCACCATGGAAGTTTGCATAACTGTTAAACGTACAGGTGAGGATGTTTATATGGAAAATGACCGTGATTATTGGTACCACGATTTAAAGGCTTTACCAATTGCCAGTCATAAATGTGAAACAGAACAGATGGATGCAGAAGACATGTTGTTTCTGTTATATACTTCCGGCTCAACGGGAAAGCCTAAGGGACTTGTGCATACTCATGGTGGCTATAGTGTATATACCTCAGCTACCCATCGTATGGTATTTGATATAAAGCCGGAAGATCGCTGGTGGTGTGCTGCCGATCCTGGTTGGATTACTGGTCATAGTTATATGGTGTATGGACCGTTAATTAACGGCTCCACAATTTTTATGTATGAAGGAGCGCCTAATCACCCCTACCCAGATCGCTGGTGGCGAATGATAGATAAATATGGCATCACTGTTTTGTATACCTCTCCAACTGCTATACGCGGTCTGATGCGTTATGGCGAGTCGTGGGTAAACCGGCATGATATTAGCTCATTACGACTGTTAGGTTCAGTTGGTGAACCAATTAATCCAGAGGCCTGGCGCTGGTATCATGAGGTGGTAGGAGATAAAAAATGCCCTATAATGGATACCTGGTGGCAAACAGAAACCGGAGGATTTGTTATTACGCCTTTGCCCATAACACCGCTTAAACCAGGTTCAGCAACCAAGCCCTTCTTTGGGCATGAAATTGGTGTGGTAGATGAAAAAGGTAATGATGTTGCAGCAAATGATGTTGGTGCTTTGGTGATCAAAAATCCATGGCCCGGAATGGCCCGTACCATAATGGGCGACGATGCACGATACAACGAAACATATTGGGCTAAGTTTGAAAAACAGAAATATTACCATGCAGGTGATTCAGCCAGAAAAGATGAGGATGGTTATTACTGGATAATTGGTCGAAGTGATGATGTAATTAAAGTAAGTGGTTACAGACTTGGTACAGCCGAGATTGAAAGTGCAGCAGTAAGTCATTCTTATGTGGCAGAGGCCGCTGCCATTGCTTTACCACATGAGTTAAAAGGTAGTGGTATCCATATATATGCCATTCTAAAAGCAGGTATTGAAGGAACAAGGGAATTAGCTAAAGAGGTAATGGAACATGTAGCTAAGGTAATGGGACCCATTGCTAAGCCCGAGGAAGTTGTTTTTGAACAGTCATTACCAAAAACAAGAAGTGGGAAAATTATGCGCCGTGTTTTAAAGGCGCGCGCTTTGGGTGAAGATGAAGGAGACCTCAGTACTCTTGATGACTAGATAATAAACAAAGGCAAGCGTATAAAAGCTTGCCTTTGTTTTATCTATAAATCTATTAGTCTAATGATCTAACGATCTATTTTTATCCCTGATAAGTGCTGAAACCATTTGTTGCCATTTTACGGTCAACCTTTTTAACTAATCCCTGTAATACTTTACCAGGACCAACTTCTGTAAATGATGATACTCCATCAGTAATCATATTTTGAACAGTTTGTGTCCAGCGAACAGGAGCTGTTAATTGTGCAACAAGGTTTTCTTTAATAGTAGCAGGTTCAGTTACTGCTTGAGCATTTACGTTTTGGTAAACAGGACATACCGGTGTGCTGAACTCAGTTGCTTCAATAGCTGCAGCTAGTTCAGTTCGTGCTGGTTCCATTAATGGAGAGTGGAAAGCACCACCAACAGGAAGCTTAAGAGCGCGTTTTGCTCCTTTTTCAGTTAGTAGTTCACATGCCTTATCAACACCAGCAATTGAACCGGATATAACTAATTGTCCCGGACAATTGTAGTTGGCAGCCACAACAACATCTTCAATGCTTTCACACACTTCTTCCACAATGGCATCTTCTAAACCTACAATGGCAGCCATTGTTGACGGTTCAATTTCGCAAGCTTTCTGCATTGCCTGAGCACGCTGTGAAACAAGTTTTAATCCATCTTCGAAATTCATGGCTCCTGCTGCAACTAAAGCAGAGAATTCACCTAAAGAGTGACCGGCTGTCATTTCAGGTTTAAACTCTTCGCCCAATGTTTTTGCTAATATCACCGAGTGTAAGAAGATGGCTGGTTGAGTTACTTTGGTTTGTTTTAGGTCTTCGTCTGTTCCTTCAAACATTAAATCGGTAATGCGAAATCCTAAAATTTCATTTGCTTTTTCAAATAGTTCCTTCGCCATTGGAGAGTTCTCATATAAATCTTTACCCATTCCAACGTACTGGGCTCCCTGGCCCGGAAATACAAATGCTTTCATAATTGCTTTTTTTATAAGGCAGGTCACAAGTGTTGTTAAGAACGTTAATTGTTGTTTTTGTGACCTGCTTAATAATTTAAATTGTTAACGGATCTCATCCCGGTATTAGGTGCCTTATGCTGCAAAACAACAAAGGCTCACGGTTGACGAGAGCCATTAATTCTTTTAATTTATTTTGGCAAAGATAAAGCATAAATTTCCTTTACTCCTAATATTTATTTCATCAATTGCATTTTCGAC
>JAKSBD010000296.1 GCA_022361295.1 Bacteroidales bacterium | reverse complement strand
GTTCTCTGTGTTTGATTTATATTTCTTACTAGTCCGAATTTTGGAAGTCCGAAGTCCTTAAGTCCGAAGTCCGAAGCAGTTGTTACAATATTAGTTCTCTGTGTTTGATTTATATTTCTTACTAGTCCGAAGTTTGGAAGTCCGAAGTCCATCAGTCCGAAGTCCGTCTTCAATCTTCAATCTTCTATTTCAATTTCTTTTCGTATCGCCAAAACACCCTGTCGACCACAGCATTACTGTGCCATGAGTAAAAGTCAATTGGCCCCACCCACGGAATAATCGAATGTGACAGCCCCATCTCTTTCATATCCTGCAAGCAGCGTTTTAATAATATGGCCCCCATCCCTTTACCACGCAAATCGGGATGTGTACCCATTGGCCCAAACCAACCGGTACCCTTATTATTGGCATTATGTGCCGAAAAAGCCTTCACCTCACCATTTAACAAAGCAATATGTATAGACGGCTGCTTATCTTTAAAAGCCATCTCCACCTCATTGCTCCACAACAACCATTCATCTTTAATAAAATCCAGAATAGCCTGCTTGTCTTCAGGTTTGGCGCGGCGCACCTCAATATTATCCTCCTTCAGAGCTGTTTCTTTAGCACTCATATCCCAATCCTGGTTTAAGTCAACCAGCAGGTTTGATGTATCACCAAAGCGCTCAAACCCTTTGCGCATAGCCCAGCACAAAGCCGGCGTATAACGCGGGTCAATACCCGGCATAAAGTAGTTTAAGGGTACATCATAGATACGCATCACATCAGCTTCATGCTGTTTAAAAATAGCCTCAAGCTTCTCAAACATAGCCGATGCTATCCCCTGACGTCTGTACGTTGCATCAACAGCCATCAGTTTGATATAGGCATAACGTGTTCCGCGAATATCACGCATCACGCCTTGCATAAAGCCAATTATTTCATCACCATCTTTACAAACAAAAGTTGCCTCAGGCATCCAGTACGGATCACCCTCCAGCTTCTCCTGCAGAATGGTTTCGTTAATACTATCGTATTGCCAGCTGTTATTTAAAAAAGCTGTTAAACGGGGCAGGTCGCCTGGCTGATATCGGATTATTGGGTATTCCATATATAGAACGCTTTGTTGTTAGACAAAAGACCGCTTCGCTTTTTAGAACGAAGCTATCGCTTCTTTTAGAATTTATAAGGTTTATCTCTCTCAATAGATCGTTAGACTATTAGACAACAGACATCGGAGCAAGGAACTATTATCTCAGTATCTCTTCTTCGGAAAAAAGTTCCATAAGAACTTTATAAATGCCTGATTACAGCACCTCATTTAAAATTTGCAGGCAATCATCTTCACTCATGCATACCTGTTGCAGAATACCTGCCACATCATTAGCACTTATCTTCTCAAAATCCTCTGGTCGTGGTGTAATAAAAACACCTCCCATATCAACAGAAGCAGGACTGATCAGTATTTGCTCATCACCTTCAGCAAAATAACATGCCGGACGATGTAATATACGCGGAAACACATGGACCACATATTCATCCTCCTCATAATAAGCCAGTACATTTAACATGGGCTCCACTTCCTCCTTCTGCCTTGCCCACATTAAGCCGTGCAGGTTGCTGAACAACTTTGTTATTGATTCAGCATCATCTCCGGCAAAGGTAATTACACCACGATGGTAGCCTTTCCAGTTATAGACTTTTACAGTATCCTGCACTTCGATCAACTGCGCATATGTTTTATTCCTGAAATCTTCTTCAAGCGGCATAAACCCCTTTATACCAGCCTGGAAATGGAAGTGATCGGGTGCCGATGCACCGCACTTAGGACCGTTATAAAACAAGGTAAACTCATTCAGCTCCTTAGCCAGCTTCAGCATAGAAGGGAAATAAGGCTCTATCAGCTGCAGGGTATGCTCCTGGTGCGGAATAGTCAGGTGCTCCGGAAAAATCGGGAACGGATTAATCAGTATTGTATAATCATCTATATCAATCCCTTCCTGCTCTGCAGGGCGATTCTTCCCGCAAAGAAAACAAGGGCGCTCCTGAATTGATTTGGCATCAACCTTAGCAGCAGAAGAGCGCATACGTTCAGGATTAAACTGAACCTTAACTTCTGCACCTCCTTCAAGTACAACACTCTTGTTCTTTACCTTTTGCAAGCCTGCATAATTGGCAGTGGCCAGACTCCAATTCTGAATCTGGCCTTGTATTAGTTTTTTGGTTTTGAGAGAAATAGTCATTTTATAAGATATGAGTAATGAGATATGAGTAGTGAATAGCCAAGGCTACCGTGCGAAACAACATAAATGCCACACGAAAGGATTCGTGCGGCAGCGTATGCATTCTCTTCTCACTACTTTTTACTGACTAACTGTTTACGCGCTTTGAACTCCATGGTACGGATCTTATCCTTATAGAAGTTATGCGCATTCATCTTATTAATATCCAATGAAGCATCTGAGTTATCATCCCAACGACGACACAGATACAAAGGATCATAGATGCGTCCGATCTGGTAGTTACGGCTGATATTCAGACCCAGAGCATAGTCCTCTCCATAACTTGTATTTGGCACTTTTACATCGCGTAACACAGGTGTATAGAAAGCACGTGGTGCACCCAGTCCGTTAATGCGCAATGCATTGTTACGGCCATTTTCCGGTGTCCACTCCTTGTGATCAATTAATCCCGGAGGAATCTCTTCCAGCTTGAAGTTCACCATTTGGTAACTACCCACTACCATGGCACAATTTTGCTCATAGAACGCCTTAACCACACGCTCAATAACAGTATCGTCGATGTATAAATCATCACTATCCAGCTGAATAGCAAACTTACCACAACGCTCATCGGCCACTGCAGCATTCCAGCAACCACCAATACCCAGGTCATCACGCTCCGGGATAATATGAATCAATCGCTCATCATTGAAAGAACGGATAATCTCCGATGTTTTATCTGTTGAGTGATTATCAACTATAATAAGGTTAAAAGCAAAATCTGTCTTTTGCTTCAATACTGATTCAATGGCGTCACCAATGGTTTTTTCACGGTTACGAACCGGAATAATAACAGATGCTTCAACCGGAAAATCAGATTCTGTAAACTCAATCTTTGCGAATTCAGGCTTCAGGTAAGCACCAACAGCCTTTAAGTGAGCCGTACATGCCACTTCCATCTCAATCTGACGGTTGCGGTTACGAGGATCAACATAGTCAAACATTTTCTCACCCGATTGACGTGTATCCATTTCCACCTCAGTGTATAACAACTCAGGCAGGTGCATTAATTCGTGCTTTTGCGATATGCGCAATCGTAAATCGTACAATGCTGCATGCTTATAGTCGGCATCCATGGCCTCAACAGCAGTTTTTAATGCCTCAGCTTTGTACAGCAATAACGAGCCAAAATTAAAATCATCACGCAAACTACCTTCCTGGTATTCAATAACAGGATGAGCAGCCAGCTTGCCTTCTTTCTTCTCGTAATAATCGGCATAAACCATACCTGCATCAGCATCATTACAACAGCGAGCCATGCGCTCCAACGCATTCATACCAATATTAAGCGCCATTGCTTTGGTATAAACCACCACAAACTCACCGGCAATATCACCAAGAAGTGTTTTCCAGGTTTGTGTTGCATCCAATCCTCCTTCGGCCACAATTACCTTTGCACCTTCCACTTCCACAGCTTCTTTAGCAACCACAATAATGTTTGTTGCTTTCTCTGCCTGAAACGCCTCAATTGTCGGCTTCAATTCCTCCTTATTTGAATAAGGCAGAATACAAGTTAATTTTTCACCCATTGTATTTTGATTTAGTCTTTATGTTCATTTTTATTTTCTGCGGATAACGCCGATAATCTCTGCTTCACAAAGGGCAGTTTTCTGCGTGTACCTGCAAAGAATTTATACTTTACTCTTTATAGAAAAATTTCAAAACCTGCATCATCAACTCATCCTGTTCTTTTTCACCCATCACTGTCTCAAACGGAAAACCCAATATGACCGTTTTATATTCTCCATTGTACATTATCCCGGCACTTACATTGTTCTCGTTATACCGATAAGCACATACTGCATTAATGCCCACCGGCTCAATACCATCAGGCGCCTCAACCGTGTAATAATCCTGGCTCTGAACGGTATTAAACTCAAACTGTCCTTTAAGAACCGGAGCTGCATAATCGGTAGAGTAAACACTGCCGTTTTTAACTGCATGATTAGTGCGCCATTTAAACCGAAGAACATCAGCTGCAAAATCATTGGCCAGCGTATCATTATTCAGTTTAATATCCGATCCCACATAAGCACCGCTCATAAACACACACTGCTTATTGGCCGTCAGCTCTTTTATTTTATCCATAAAAGCCGGTGTATATATTTTATACTTAGGTGCATTACCTTTGTATGATGCCGTTGTCTTCTCCTCACCCAATATAATATCAACTGCCTTGTACGATGATGCATCATAGTCTGCTGACTCAAACACCTCATCACTTACTGAGATAAATGAATAACCTGCTTTCAGAATGGATTGACCATGAACAATGACATTATCCCTGCTATTACCTTTAATTATTTTTCCTTCATCATTCGCATAACTGGCCCCCCAGCCCGGACTGTCATCATCTAACCATGGCGACTGACGATTAAAATCATACTGGTGCCCTGTATAAGCATACTCGTAATTATCAGGCACCCCCTGATCGTTCCACCAGGCCACACCGGCAAAATTGCCTTCATCAACAAAGGCCGGTGCACTGATACGGTCAAATGCATTTACCACCAATACTTTGGGGGCTTTCTTTGATGCAATTCCTATTGACAGGATTTCACTGGCAAAGCTTTCACCACCATCATTTAAAGCAGTGACTTTAAAGCTCAGTATTTGCCCTTTTTTGATTTTAGGCAATGTATAGGCCGTTCCTTCCACCACCGTTCCATTGTCAAAACCATTGCTTCCAATTCGTGTATAGACCTTATATTTTTCAGGAACAGCAGTAAGTTCCAGTGAGTCCATGACCGGTTTCCAGCTTAATTGATAGCCTTTTTTAAGCTCTGTTAAAGCCAGGTGATCAACAGGCAGGGGCTGCACCACATAGTCACGCCCTTCCTGAAAAGCCTGAAATTTTAATATTCCCTTATAAATGGCACGGCTAACATCGAAACGGAAGTGAGGGTCCAGACCAAACTTCATATCCGCTATATTCTGATGAGACAACAACTCAAGCAACATTGTCGGCACATTGGGTCGCCATGCCTCAGAATATTGTTTATCCCACATGCCGCGTCGCGTCCATTCCTCATTATATAAGGCTCTTATATCATTGACAATCTGCGTCTGAATAACATCTGTCAGATCGCGACTGGCCAGTTTAGACGTCCCGTTGGGGAAAGTACCATTATCGCGCTCAGCACTGTAAATACCCAATGTACCAATTACCGAATCATTTGGTGTTACACCTGCATCAGTATGAAAGGCAAAAGCCAAATCAAGCGGAATCTTCAGTCCGGTCACATCTCTGTCTTTTGTTGGTCCGTTAGGTGCTCCCATCAGGTAGTCGACCCATTCACCCCTGCTTTGGTAATCATCATTATAGTCATTCTTTTCATCGTTCAGACTATAGACTAATGTATCGGGCATTCCGGCATATTGCAACCAATAACGGCCGGCTTCCATAAAACGTGGTCGTTGTGATGTTTTCCAGGTAAATTCATCCGGATTAACAGAAGTAGCCTCTTTCTTTTTGGTGCCGGTATTATTAAGAGACCACTGGTTTGGCATGATCTCATCAGAAGGCCTGCGAGCTATATTTCCCATTCCGCCACCAATCTTAACTGCATCCAGCGATATCTGCCCATTACCTGACACTTCTACCCGCGTTTCTTTTCCTTTGTTAAACAAATAAGTACCCAGGTACACCCAAGTACCACCACCCATTTGCTGATTAACTATATAGGAACTTGATCCGCCACTATGGTGAATGGTATACCTCACTTTATCAGAGTTGGCATCATTCTGCTGATAGGCTATATACACAGCGTATTCACCTTTATCACTTATTGCCCCGATATAATCTGCCACTTTTCCTTTGGCATCTGACACTAATATAGATGTTCCCTGCAAAAAAGGATTATCGCCCACAAAGAGCGTATCTTTTAACTTAAATCCGTTCATTGCCCGGGTGCTTAATTTTTTCTTAAGTAGCAATTTCGAACCTGAAGTAGACGCATCGTTGTCAATTATAATTTCATCTGACGAGAAGCACCGTTCGCGCGGTATATATGTTACAGCACCCGCATTCTCAAGCATGGGTGCAATATATGGCAACACATAGACCATTGGCGAAATATCCTCAACTGAGCCAAACAAACGGGCTCGTTGCCATTCCCAACGATCCAGCTTTGATTCATAGTACCAACCATGACTGTGCCATAATGCCAGGTGATTCCCAATCAAGCCCTTACTGTAAACAGCCTGCTCAGATCTTCTTATATGATCAACACGATCTTCTGCAAATAAACGCAGGGAGTCAATGGCATCAGTCTTATTATATATATTAGGTATTAATGTGGACAACTCATATGAGTTGGTATAAGCAGCAACTCCAAAACCAGGAAAACTGTCTTTCTGATACTCCATTAAACTATTAATAAAAGCATCAAGCAGATTGCTTCGCCATGGAATATACGACAGTGGCTTGTTAAAATAGTATGACAGGGTTTTGGTTGATTCATCAATATCTACAGAATCCAGGCGAACCGTACCAACGTGCCCCCATTCTTCAAGTGGATTATTCCATTCCTGCTCAAAGGCAATAAACCTCTCGTCCTTTGTATGTCCACTGTTTTTCTGAGCATTAACAGCAGTTGAGCAAAGTACTGTTATCAACAGCACATAAGAAATATTTAATATTCGTAATTTCATGTGTTTAAAATTTATTGTCATTTGCCACATGGAACTCACAAGAAATTTTAATCATTACTCTGTGTGTAATTTTTAAGATTAAAATTTACATGTTCGTTTCATATTAAACACAATGGTATCTTTTAAATGACGCTTCAAAAATAGGAAGTTTTTCACAAGATTCAAATTTTTGTCATACATCTTACGTATTATTTTGAAATATGTCCAATTTATTTATACATTTGTACCGTAATCAGTATATACTAGCTAATTATTTATATAGTTTACAGCTCAGTAAATGCATATTACAGAGAGTTATCAAATCTTTTAACACATATCATACAAATACAACATGATACTAATTGCAGATAGCGGATCAACTAAAACAGAATGGTGTCTTACCTCCAATGGCAGCATCATCAGTAAATGTATTACAAAAGGCATTAATCCTTTCTATCAAACTTCAGCCGACATCCTGCAAAATCTAAAAGAGGAATATACATTAAATAATACGAAGCCTCAAAAAATTCATTTCTATGGTGCCGGATGTGCCAATGAGGAGAAGAATAACATTGTAAAAAAGGCATTAACTGAATTCTTTCATATTGACGATATTACGATAGACAGCGACCTTAAGGGCGCTGCACATTCTTTATGTCAGAAAAAAGAAGGGATAGCCTGCATATTGGGAACAGGCTCCAACTCCTGCCTGTATGATGGCCAAAACATTAGTCACAATGTATCTCCACTGGGATTTATTATTGGAGACGAAGGCAGTGGCGCGGTACTTGGTAAAAAGCTGATGGGAGACATCCTTAAAAATCAACTGCCTGAAAGTATTATTGAGCTGTTCTTTAATAAATACAATACCACCCCTGCTGAAATACTCGATAATATATACAAAAAGCCTTTTCCAAACAGATATTTGGCCCAGTATACCCGGTTTCTGTCAGAAAACATATATCTTAAAGAGATTGAAGCGATCGTTTTACAGGCCTTTGATGAGTTTATTGTCAGAAACCTGAGGCAATATGCCCATGCAGAAGAACTGAACATCCATTTTACGGGAAGCATAGCCTTTCACTTCAAAGCCCAGCTGGAAAAGGCCCTAACGAAACACAATTTAAAATTAGGTACGATAAGTCAGGCTCCTATGGAAGGACTTGTTGAATATCATAACTCAGGAAATTAATAGGTATGACTGCAATTAAATCTAAAAAATTAAGCGTTACTGAATCTCCATCACATTTTGACAATTTAGAAAAAATGTCGGTGGAGGAACTGATAACCAACATCAATAAAGAAGATGCCAACGTTCACATGGCAGTACAAAAAGCCTTGCCACAAATTAAAGAACTGGTTGAGCGCATTGTTAATCGTATGGAACAGGGAGGTCGTGTTTTTTACCTTGGCGCCGGTACCAGCGGGCGACTGGGAGTACTTGATGCCTCTGAGCTTCCACCAACGTTCGGCGTGCCCGACAATATGGTAATCGGTTTAATTGCCGGTGGCGACAGGGCCTTAAGACAAGCTGTTGAATCGGCCGAAGACGATGCTAATAAAGCCTGGAACGAACTGAAGGAATATAAAGTTGATGAACTGGACACTGTAATAGGTATTGCTGCCTCAGGAACCACCCCTTATGTAATCGGTGGTATTGAGCACGCACGCAATAATGGCCTTCTGACAGGCTGTATCACCTGTAACCCCAATAGCAATGTGGCAGCAGTAACAGAGTTCCCCATTGAAGCTATCGTAGGACCGGAATTTGTTACCGGTAGCACACGACTAAAAGCCGGAACAGCTCAGAAAATGATATTGAATATGATTACCACCACCATTATGATTAAGCTCGGAAGAGTGAAAGGTAATCGAATGGTAAACATGCAGCTTACCAATAAAAAACTGGTGGACAGAGGCTCACGAATGATTATGGAGGAGCTTAAGCTGGGCTATGATCAATCAAAAGATCTACTTTTAAAACATGGCTCTGTTAAAAAAGCAATAGACGCATACAATGGTTAAGTTTTAAGTTAATATTTACAAGAAAGCGGGTTGTGAAATTTTCACAACCCGCTTTCTTTATATCGTAATTATATACTTATACTTCCTTAAAATACCTATCGTACACTTCCATATTACGCTCTAAAAGCTCCACTGTATACTGATAGGACTTTTCACTGTCTTTTTCCACAACAGCCTTGTATATTTCCTTCTGAAGACGCAGGGTATACTCTTTTTCACCCTCTATATTGGCATAAATCATATTGCGCATGCGCGGCAATAATGAATAAATAGGCTCCATTGAAATAATCACAATCGGGTTACCGGTTGCCTTCGCCATATTCATGTGAAAACGGTTAATCAGGTCAACCTCAAGCTGTGTGTTATCAGGGTTACATTCTTCAAGTTCCTTAATATTAGCCTGCAATAACTTTAAGTCTTCATCATTGCGGTTAACAGCAGCCAAACGACCAATTTCAGGCTCAAATATGCGCCTTACTTCTATGATTTGTCTAATAAGGCTTGAGTCGAATTTCATGTCATAATAAAGATTCAAAGACTTTATGGCATCTTCAATCTTTATTTCAGAAACATACATTCCACTTCCCTTTTTAATTTCAATTAACCCACGGGCGCTTAATCGACGTAAAGCTTCACGCAAAGCCGTACGGCTTACTGCGAAACTTTCGCATAATTCTTTTTCAGAAGGAAGTTTAGTTCCCGGGATTAATTTCTTAGTTCGGATTGCCTCTTCTATCTTTCGTTCTATCTTTTGACTTAAGGTTTGGCTAGTACCTATTTTTCCAAAAATATCGTCCATCAATTCAAGTTCTTAATACATCATACAAATCTAGAATAATTTACCGAAATTACACCATCAAAAATATAAGGTTAATCACTTTTTAAGTGGAATATACTTCAAAACAGTATCTTTTTGTTCACAAAAAAGGGATGGCAGCAGCCATCCCTCATATTATCTTTTAAATATTTACCTGAGTTCGAAAAATAAATCGAAATTCAATTGGTATTACTCCTGTTCTGCTAAAAAGCGCTCGGCATCAATCGCTGCCATACATCCAGAACCGGCTGCCGTTACCGCCTGACGATACTGATCATCCTGTACATCACCACAAGCAAACACACCAGGAACATTTGTTTTGGAAGTACCCGGTACAGTTTGGATATAACCAACATCATTGGTATCAATATAATCTGTAAAAATGTCAGAATTTGGCTTGTGACCAATTCCTAAGAAGAAACCATCAATAGCGATTTTCACTTCCTCTTCTTCAGGCGTACCCATGTTTTTAACCAGAGTAGCTCCTTCCACAACACCGTCTCCAAACAATCCTTTGGTCTGATGTTTCCACAACACTTCAATATTTGGCGTTTTAAGCGCTCTGTCCTGCATTACTTTTGACGCACGGAACACATCGCGACGAACAATCAAATATACTTTACGACACAGTCCAGCAAGGTACATTGCTTCTTCAAGAGCGGTATCACCGCCACCTACTACAGCAACATCTTTTCCTCTGTAGAAGAATCCATCACATGTGGCACATGCCGACACACCCGAACCTGCATATTTGGTTTCATCAGGTAATCCCAGGTATTTAGCAGTTGCTCCTGTTGCAATAATTAAAGCTTCTGTTTCAATGACTTTATTTCCATCAACAGTTACTTTAAACGGACGCTGGCTTAAGTCAGCTGCAGTAGCCATACCAAAACGCACGTCAGTTCCAAAGCGAACGGCCTGCTCCTTTAACTCTTCCATCATTGCAGGACCAGTCGTTCCTTTTGGGTAACCCGGAAAATTCTCTACCTCAGTAGTAGTCGTTAACTGTCCACCAGGCTGCAATCCTTCATACATAACAGGACTAAGGTTCGCACGCGAAGCATATATAGCCGCTGTATAACCGGCAGGTCCTGAACCAACAATCAACACTTTTACTTTTTCTACTTCTCCCATATCTTTATTTTCGTTTTGCGGAGCATCCAGGTTCTCCATTTTCTCAAAAAGAGCCATAATATCTATATATTAATATTTCTAAATAAGTCGTAAAACTACAAATTTTCAGCTGTCACATCAAAATATATGCCGCACTTAAAATCATGATATTTTACACACACTTTCTCCTGATTTTGACAATCTTGTCAGGTTTATCACTTAACAAGTCAGTTGAAATTATTTAATAAAAACCAATGAATCGCTGTCAAAGTTCATGCCTGAAAACAAGCCCAGACCATTCTCAATATTGGTATGAATCTTAACCGGTTCAAACACCGGCAAACCTTCATAAAAGCCCTCATAGCCGTCAGCCAGAATGGTTGAACGAAAATAACTGTAGTAATCGTCTGTGTGATGATACAGATAAACCGTCAGCTTAATTTTATCTTCGTAATAGTCGAAAAACAAGTTATCCTTCGGAATGTTTATTTCCATTCCATATTCTCGTCCATTAATAATATCATCGGTAAACAAACCCTGGAAATCAATGCCGGGCAACAAGCTGCCACTTTGATCACGCGTAAAAACCATATCATCCTTATCGTACTCAACCGTTTTACGTGTATAATAAGGTGTTCCGTCCATATCTCCCCATCCTTCCCTTACCACCAGGGTCTGATAGTAGTTTTTTTCACTGGCGGGATCTTTAAAAGTCAATCTAATTCTCAACATATTAGCACCCACTTCGGCTATATTCCTCGTAACAGATGAAGTATCCATCTGTAGAATCGGAATTTTTTCAGGGATATAAGACCCGGCACTCACCGTATCGCCATTGAATTCATATGCGGTAATACTTATCTCATCGCTTACATCAAAGGAAAACTCAGTCCACTCACTCCACACAGTATCTGAAGGCAAAATATAAGCCCCCTGGAAATTATCATTAATATAAAACTGAAAACGCCCCCTCTCTACCTGTTGATAATCAGGCACTGAAAGTATACTCTGGCTTTTACTTAAGTGCAGGTTTAAAGCACTATCCGGGTAAATGAAAGCATACATTATCAACTTATCGCTTTGCTGATTAAGCTCCAGCTCAATGTCCTTTTCGCAGGCAAACAATGCAATTGTCAACATTAGTATGTATCCCAGTTTTCTCATCACCTAAAACTTAACTGTATATCTGACATATGGTAAAGGTATCGGAAACAGACTAAACTGCCTCAGCGAACGCTCTGTTTCGCCTGTTTGCTCATTCTCCCTATCCTCAAAATACAGGAAAAACGGATTCTGACGCCCGTAGGTATTCATTAATCCCACGCTCCACAAACGGCTACCCCAACTTTTCTTCTTTTTAAAATTAAAACCAATATCCAGCCTGTGAAAGTTTGGCATCCGGTAACTGTTGCGCTCATTGATAAACTGATTATAGGATAATTCATTGGGCCTTTCTGCGGTGGGCAGTTGCGGCGCATAATACTTCGTTTCGGGCAAAGTAATGGGGTTTCCGGTTCCAAAAGCCCAGGTGGCCCCCATATCCACTTTATCAGAAAACCTGTATGTGGTATAAATCGATATATCATGTGTGCGGTCAAAGTTGGCCGGAAATTCAAGACCGTTATTCAGTTCATCAAACTGATTGGTTGATTTTGAATAGGTATAGCCAAACCAGCCGGAGAGGTTACCCATCTTACGGTGCAACAGCACCTCAAAACCGTATGACTGCCCGTCGCCCGCCGTTAACTTGGCTTGCCAGTCAGAAGCAAAATCAAAGTACCCCGCTGTTTCTTTATAAGCCAGAATATTATCCAGCTCCTTATAATAGAATTCGAGCGACAAATTAAAACCTTTATTGATCTCGTACTCAAAACCCAGGGCAGACTGCATGGCCCGCATGGGCGCAATATCCCTGGACACCGGCAGCCACATGTCTGTCGGCATGGCCACGGTTGATGTGCGCAACAGGTGCATGTACTGGGTCATATGACTATAGGCGGCTTTTACCGACAGGTTATCTTTAATCAGGTAGCGTGCCGATAAACGTGGTTCGGCCGACCAGTAGTACTTGTCGCCCTCGGCCTGGAATAAGGAGAAATGACCTCCAATATTCAGTTTCAGGCGCGGTAACAAGTGAAAATCATCTTCCAGGTAAAAGCGATATTCAGCCCTGTACATTTGCGTACCTCCAAAAGTCGTATCAATGGGCGTCCCTTCAATTTCGGTCAACTGAACATCAATACCCGGGTAGAAGATATGATTGATGGCACTTCCTCCAAAACGAATATAATGCCTGGGCGACGGTATATAGTCCACGTCCACCTTAGCACTCCAGTCGCGTATACCACTGTAATACTCCTGACTACCCTGCGTGAGGCTTCCATCAGACACGTAATTCAATGACTGATCGATAAAAAAGCGATAATCACTGTATGAAAGCGTGGTGTTGGCAAACATCTTATCGCCGAAAATATGGTTCCATCGTGCAGCAGCTACATAATTGCGCCAGCCCACGTCATTCTCATCATAGATGGTTCGGGTAGTAGGGGGTAAATCAGGGTGTTCGATCTCAACTGTTTGCTTGTTATACGACACACCATAACTGTCCTTACCCATATAGCCACTGAAGTAGAGCCTGTCTTTATGCGACAGTTTATAATTTAACTTGGTGTTGAAATCGTAAAAATAGTAGCGGCTTTTATCGGCCTCATTCAGCTGCCACACACTTGTTATCAGGTCAAAATAGGTACGTCGGAAAGACACTGAAAAGGAGGATTTATCCTTGATCAAGGGCCCTTCTACCGCCAGGCGGCCAGACAAAAATCCCAGACTGGCCGTCCCCTTAAACTCTTCATTGTTTCCGTCGTACATCCTGATATCAACCACCGATGACAAACGTCCGCCATAACGGGCAGGAAAACCTCCCTTAATAACACGGACATTATTCACCGCATCGGCATTAAATATGGAAAAGAAACCAAGCAAATGACTGGAGTTGTATATGGGCACATCATCCATTAAAACCAGGTTCTGATCGGGCCCTCCACCGCGCACATATAATTCACTAAAGCCTTCACCACCACTTTGAATACCCGGCAAGAGCTGAATACTCTTTACAATATCAACCTCACCCAAGAACACAGGCACCTTCTTAATCTGCTCTATGGGCACATCAATAACCCCTGTACGTGTGCTTTTGACCTTTCCGGGCACCCGGTCGCCAACAACGGCAATTTCATCCAGCTCATCCTTGGGTTCCATAAGGAAATACAAAATGGTGTCGCGCTCTAATTCAAGGTAATGATGATGATTTTTATAGCCGACATAGGAACTGCTTAAGTGTGTAAACCCCTTGGGAAGGGTAATGCTAAAGAAACCAAAGTTATTACTGACCGTACCAAGCAAAAGATCGGGTTCATAAACATTAGCCTGTATGAGCGCTTCATTGGAGGTCTTATCCAGTACGAAGCCCTTCACCACAATCTTCTCAGGTTCTCCGTCAATGGGCTGTATAATGACCTTTTTACCTCTTACTATATAGTTGGACGGACAATTGATAAAGAGCGCATCCAGTATCTCGCGCACATAGCCCTGCTGCTTAGCCAGCTCCAGCTCATCTTTAAAACACAGCTTATTACTGTAACTGAAAACAATGCCCGTTTGCCCTTCTATCTCGGATAAGAAAAACTCAGTCGATCCTTTTGAAGCGGACAGATCGACGTATTCATATAAAACATTTTGCCCATTCAGGCTGGTGTTTACCAGTAGAATGAGCAAAACAAAGAGTGTGCTTTTATATGTATGGTTTAAGACTATTGGCATAAAAAATTAATCACCCCGAAATTAATCAGAGATGATTAATTTGTTATCATTAATCTCAAATTTTTTCATGAAATGAATTCTTAATTCAACCAACACATCCTCAAGACTTGGATTATTGAAGCGTGTGGTGATAAATAAGTCGGTTTCTTTTGATGAATTTTCAACAACAGTTACTTCATTAAAATGATCCACTATTGTTTCAAGAACCTCATCCAGCGATGCCTTTTCAAATACAATCTGCCCCGTTTTCCAGGCAATACAGTTTGACGATGTTAAAGGCTCTTTGGATATTTCACCTTTGTTGTAAACAGCCCGTTCTCCGGCAACAACTTCCAATTCATTATTGGCCGATGAAAATAAAACGCGTCCTTCTGTCACTGCCAGCACAATTTTATCACCGTCTTTGCTCTCATCCAGGTTAAACTCTGTTCCCAACACTTTTACCTGTGCATTACCCACCTTTACAACAAAAGGTTTCTCAGGGTTCTTCGCTACTTTAAAATAACCTTCACCTTTTAACTTCAGGCTTCTTTCTTTGCCCGTAAGGCCTTTTTCGTATACCAGGCTACTGTTTTTATTCAGTGATACTTCTGATGCATCGGCTAAAACAATGCTCTCCACTTCACTATTGGTAGCGAAAGCCTCCCATTTTCCAAAACCAGGAACACTCTGGTACAATGAGTAGGCCGCTATTAACAGCATAGCCGGCACCATCACTGCGGCAATCCGCATCATTGAACGACGGAAAGAAAGTTTCACCACCTTAGGTGTCATCCCCACTCTTGCTTTAAACTGCTCAAAATCGCCCTTCACATCAACACAACGAAAGGCCTTTAAACCCTCTGAACGCTTCCATACCTTAAGCATCTGTTCAAAGTAGCAGGCATTATCGTCAGATTGCTTCACCCACTCATCCAACGTTACCTTTTCTTCAGGCAACACATCGTTGGTCAGCGATTTAACAATCAGTTCATCTATATGCTTGTCCATTTCTTTCATGTATTAATTCTTCCATTAAAACCAGATCATCGTCATCTATGCCCCGGCAAAATCAATTAATGAAAATCCATCATGCCGAAAATATTAGGCTCTTCAGTCTTTGTTTCAACGACTGCTTCTTCCTTACTTTCTTCTTTTTTATTCTCGGTTATCTGGTTAGTTTCTGCTTTCACTTGCTTTTCATCTACAGGTGATAACAGGTCGGCTAAAATTTGAAAAACGAATTCCATTTTTATATCCTTTAAAGGTTACAAATACTTCGTGTCGTTATCTATGACAAATAACTTTAATCACACACGTATTTATTTTTCCTTTTTTTTAATTATTCAAAAACAACCACATTATAAATGCCCACACATCAAGGTATCCGGCCAAATTGGTACGTAATACTTTTAAGGCTTTACTTATCTGCGTTTCAACCGTTCGTTTCGACAGCTCCAGCTTATCGGCTATTTCCTGATTGGTAACGCCTTCGAACCTGCTCATCTCAAAAATCTTTTTGCACTGAGCCGGCAAGGTCTGGATTATCGAAAAGATCTTTTGCTCCAGCTCTGTCTCTTCGAGCTTATCATCTATATATGCTTCAGAGTTTTTCTCCGTCAGATAAATATTAGCATGGTGATCGCGACGAATCTGGCTGTGCTTAATCTGGTTTAAACACCTGTTTCGAACCGACTGGTATAAATGTGCCTTTAATGAAGAGTGAATTTTTATATCTCCCCTCTTCTCGTAAAAATTAACGATAACATCCTGCACCAGCTCACGGGCCAAATCATCATCAATCACTACCTTACGGGCAAAGACAACCAGTTGGGTATAATATTTCAAAAACAGCTCCTGATAAGCTGCTTCGTCACCTCTTTCTATTCCTCGTATTAATTCAATGTCGTTAACCTGTTGTTGCATCTAGGTTGTTGTGTAATGTGTACTAGCAAAAATATAAATTCATCTATAACTGCCTATAAATTATTGACAGTAATTACACCGTTGATATCTTTTTTAACTTTTTTAAATCCCTTTGATTGTCTGAGAACTCATTTTAACTAAATTTGCGTTTAGAATTGCGGGATGTGGCGCAGCCCGGTTAGCGCACTGGTCTGGGGGACCAGGGGTCGCAGGTTCAAATCCTGTCATCCCGACAATTGTAGATCAAAGACTTACAAATTTATTTTGTAGGTCTTTTTTCGTTTGGTGCAAACAACATGGTGAAACCTTCAATATTTAGTTCTAGTATTTTTTAGTTTCTATTGAAACAAAAGGTATTTATTTTGAACCGCCCAACCCAACATCTACTTAAAGCCCACCGTAAAAAACATGCTCACCTAATTCAAGAAGTTCCCCTCTCTTCACAATCTAATATTTTAAAAAGACTTAACCCACCTTACCGATGGCATAATGGGTGCAATGCTTAATTGTTGCCATTTATTGTCTTCATAGAAAAACAGGTAAGGATTTTGCCTGTTCAGCACATTAAATATGGAAATTGATAATTCACGTGTTGACTTTGGGCGATGCTTGATAAATGTATAAGCCAGATCAATGCGAAAGTAATCCTTCATCTTAAAATCATTACGAGCTGTCATTTCCTGCCTGTGATAGGCGTTATCATCTACTTGGTGCGGGAAACGCCAACTCGTTTCTCTGATGTTCCAATGAGGCGGCATAACACCCTGGTAAGTAGCAACCGGCAAGGTTGTGTTATGCCCTGTAGAAAATGCCAATACTCCATTGATAACCTGCTCTCGTTGATAACCCTTTCTATTGGTGTTTTTAACTACCGTGTATTTCGATTGCAGATTAAGGATATGTCTTCGATCAAATTTAAAAGGGTAGCTATCGCCATTGTTTATTTGAGAAAACTCTCTGTCTGTTTTCGACAAAGTATAGGCTAAAGTAGTACCAATGCGTTCTCCCTGAAGACTTCCTGCCAGTTCCAATCCGTATGACTGACCTTTGCCCACATCAATTTCATCTTCCCATGAGGCATCCTTAACCCCAAACATATTAACTGTATTAATATAACTGACAAGGTTTTCCATGTGCCTGTAATAACCACCAAGGGTAAAATGCAATTGGGTTTGCCTTAAGCCGGTTTTTACAAACAAGCCGGTGTATAACTGGTTGGTTATTTCTTCAGGAAAAGCGTCCGATGAAGGTATCATAATGTTTAAGGACCAACCGGTGGGTAAACCCTCCAGTATATGATAGAACTGTGTCATTCGGTCATAACTCATTTCAATACCCAGGTTTTTGGAAAGATAAATATCACCTAAAAAACGTATGTCAAAATTATTTCGCTCATGACCTTCAATAGATTGAAAAGTATGCCGGTAGCCCAAAGACAACTCCAGGGTTTCAGGATTATTATAGCCAACATCCACAAAACCTGCTAATAAATTGGATGATTGCCTTTTATTAAATCGATCATTAACACTTTGAGTATAAATAGTCTTTTCTGAACCAGGTTCAAATGCTTGTAACTGGTAATTAAAACCGATATTGACTGTCATCAGGGTATTAATCTTATGCAATAATTGACTATTTACCGACCATTCATCAAGCTGCGAACCAAGACGCAACCGGGAATCTGATTGTCCCGGATTGTCCAGGTTAAAATGGTTTTGCTCCTGTACCGTATGAGTAGAGCTGTAATAAGCCGATGTTTCCAGTTTTGATTTTGACGATAAGTGAGAATCCCACCCCATTTTAAATGATAAACTACTCCAGTTCATAAGGTTTTGGCTATAGCTGTCTTTAAAGTCAAAATAATCGTTTGAAGTATAAAACATCACATCCACCCAATTGCTTTCATTCAGCTTCCAGTCCATTATAGCGGTAAAATCCAATACCTGACCATTCATCACTTCGGGCTCATCCTCACTGTTATTTTCTTGAATATCAATAGCTCTATTAATTAACCAGGGCATGAATGAAGTACGGCCGGCCACCTGCAATGACAGCTTATCATTTTTTAATGGCATTGATAAATAAGCACCTGTCATGTAAGGCGACAGACTGACCTTGGCATTAAACGGCGTCCCCCACTCTCTTTTGGGTGTTATTTGCAATAAGGATGATGATAAATTACCCGATTGAGCAGGAATACCGCCGGGACGAAAGGTCGTTTTCTCGATAATATCAGGTGAGAAGGCTGAGAAAAGCCCCAGCAAATGTGAATAGGAATAAAATGGTACGCCGTTAAACTCAATGCGGTTACTTCCATTATTGCTGCCGCGAACAAATAAGCCCAGGGTTCCTTCTATGCCCTGAGATACGCCCGGAAGGCTTGATATATACCGCACCACATCGGGTTCACCAATAATTGATATACTTGAAGAGGCCTGTAGGGGCGTATAGACAAATTTGTTACCCTTGTTATTATCACTATAGGCCGAATGGATGGTGACATTATCTATCAGATGTACCTTTCTTTCGAGCTGTATATGCATGGCCTGTCCGGATGCTGCAGCAATGTGTTTCAGATGATAATTGATGTGACTAAATCTCATGCTGATACTATCGCCAATGATTCCTTCAGGCATTATTATTTCATAATTACCTTGTTTATCCGTTTTGGCACCAATCCTTTTGGCACCAGTATCGACTACTATATTACAGCCGCTTATTGGAGTATTTGTTCCGGCCTCTGTAACCGTTCCTTTTATGGGATTATTTGAATGTTGCGCCCTTGCCTGAAATAAACAAGCTATAATCAGCCAAAAGCTTATCAGATATTTATTCATATAGCTTACATTAAGGATATTCTAATCTGTCCAGATCGCGATGACACTGGATAATGTATTCATTATAAGCCGCAAATATTCCCAGTCCGTTACTGATATTGGTGTATATCTCGTTTTCGTCGAACCACTGTGTTGGATCATCAAACACATGGTAAACAAGCATTTTTTGAACACTGCTCTTGAGATACATATCGTATTCAGCAGATACCGACCGCACGAAGACAAGGGCAAAATCCAACGATGCTTCCAGCATAAAGGGGATTTCTTCATCCGGATTTTCAGGGGTACCAATTCGTAAATAAGCAATGTGTTGACGGGTGATGCCGTTAACAAACATCATTTCTTCCGTTGCATTAAAGCCGTCGCGATACGGATGATTGGTACCAATTGAAATCTGCAGTTTATCACCAGGCAGTACTTTGGGCCAGAGCATTATGGTGTCTTGGGCCTGTTGTAATGCAAACATCCAGTAAGGTGCTGAAGCATATAATTGCATAAAGTTTCTGATTGTAGGGGTATCATCACCTTCGCTTTTCAACACAGTGACATAGTCGGGCATTATCGTAGTTGCTTCTATTTCTTTCCATCCCGGCACCTCAACATTTAACTGATAGCTACCACCTGGTTGAGCCTGGTGTTTTATCTGCCACTTTGAAAATGACGTTTTTTCAAACTGCCCCACTTTATCACCATTGAGCCATAGTGTTGCTATAGCATCTTCCACTTCATTGTAATAAAACTGATTAAGCGGATTACTGTATGTAAGCGATAAAGCCTGTACTGTATCGCTTGTAAGCACACAGTTAACCACTATCTTCTGCTCTCTTTCTTTCTCAAGGTCAACATCCTCAACACAGGCACAAGACATGCAAACAGCCAATACCCACCATGATATCCTCTTAATTTGATGTATTGACATGGCTTATTTAATTTCGACAGCCTGCTCAAAATGGCTATTATCAATGGTATAGGTTAACATTAAGTCATTGTACTCTACCGTTTGTTTGTATGCCTTGCGACACAGAACATTCGTATTGCAATTAACATTCGGATAAAACATGAGCTGCCTTTTATCATCAAATAGTATTTTGGCTGAATCGGCAAGGCCGCGAAATGGTTCAGTATTACTACCTTCACAATACTCCCCTACGCAAAATGAATAGCTTCCACCGGTAATACTATTGGGAGATATCTTAGTGGTATCATTATCAGTGTTATCAATTAAAGAAACACTCTTGCCATATACCACGAGCTGCACAGTATGGGAGGTATCGTTATTATATCGGAATAAATTTCTAAGTTCCTTATCGTCATTACTACAAGACAGCATAACAATAATAAAAATCAAACAAGACATTTTCTTCATATACAGGAGAATTAAGGTAAAAGATTAACTATTTCTGTAGTATCCCGCAAAATTTCACCATTGGCCATTTCCATTTCTATGATAAAGCTGGTTTCGAGTGGAGTTTCGACTGGCGTAGAGATAAAGCGCAGATAAAGAGATGCCGAAGCAATAGGGCGATAACTAAGATATTCCTTTAGTGACCAACCCTGTTGTATTGAGCCAATCAATTGTTTATCATGAGTAAAAAGAAAGTGATGATATGCAGGAGCACTGTAAATTTCAAGTTTATCATTAAGAATATCCCCCGCCTCTCTGTCAAACAGCTTTGTTGTTGATGTAACCTTTATATTTTTAAGCTCTGTTAGCCTATACTCCACATCAACAAGGTTGGTATACATATTATTAGTGTGAGACGAACTAGCATTACTGTTAGATTGTTCCAGGTATTGCTTCAGCTGTTGTTCCATGATTAAATCAGGTTGTGCTAAATAATCATCTGGATTAAAATCCGGCTTAGTAGTCATTTCGCTAGTGATACTTCCTAAACTTACATTAAGCAAATAGTCGTTGGCAACAACCTTTTTTCCATTTAAAGGCTCAATAGAATATGTGTTATTAAACTCACTGATGCCCGTTTTAACACCCATATCAATTCGATTATTATGTGATGCACTAGCATATTCACAAGCTCTTGGCAAATACCTGAAAGCGGTATCTTCTTGCCAGTTGACATCATCATTATTGCATGCCAGAATAACAATCACTAAAACCGAATAAACAAATACTGTTCTCATAATCAGAAGAGTTAAGGTAAAAGATTAACTACTTCTGTAGTTTTGGTTAAAATATTACCATCTGCCATCTCCAATTGAACTATAAAATGGGTTTTTATTGGAGCCTCTGTAGGAATATTGGTTAAATAGAAATATAAGCCAGGATGAATCAATGGATTGTAACTTAAATATTTATCGATAGACAGGAATTCAGGCACATCAGATTCATAACCAACAACCATTCTGTTCGGAGCTGTAAATATGAAAGCTGGATGCCTCAATTTAAAAAACTGATTTAATGAACTTCCTGTTGGTTTTTCAAATAGTTGAGTGCTACTGCTTATTGTTATTTTTTTAACTTCGGTAAGGCGGTAATCCATTTCAATTGGCAAACCAGCCCACTCACTTTCTTTTTTATAAACCCTATTGTAGCTTTCACTTATCTGACGTTCTATTTCAGGATTGGGCTGATCGGTAAGATCATTTTCAGCATTACGCCACGTCTCATATCTCGGTGTTGTTATTGGGTTGTAATTTTCTAAAGAGATTCCCTCTGGAAATGCAGGAGTATTACTAGTTGTAAGCAGTAAGAAATAATTAGCAGCATTAACCTCACCATTGGCAATAGTGTCAAACGTACGGTATTCCCATTCTGTACCTTCATCAAACACCTGAAAACATGCATTATCAGCAAATATCACATTGCACTCTCTTGGATAGAAGTTAAAACTATAATCAGAATAAGTAATAACATCGCTGCCGTTGCAAGAAAACAGTAAAACTACAGCAATTAGTATTATTACTGTTTTTATCATTGATTTGAACATAAAAACCAACAGGAAGGCTAGACAACCTTCCCTGTTGAACACTTTGTTATCTGAAATCATAATAAATTTCCTTTTTATATTGATAATCTTTGTTTGATGACCACTTTGTTCCATTTCCACCTATGGAATATTCGCCGTAATCATGATTATCATCCCATCCCCAATTCATAAGTAAAAATGTGGAAGTAGATGTTGTAGACGTAGTTTCTATTTGACCTGGATATAATGGATTAGCTAAAAATTCTGCCCTGCTATTATAATAGGGATCATATTGGTCGTATTGCCTATAAAGCATTTCATTATCTCTTATAAGTTCCCACGCATATGTGTAAGTATATGTTCTTTGCTTTCTTTTATAGCCATCAATTACCCATGTATGACCATCGTAATAATAAGTATGCTTCTTTCCTAAAAACCACTTCCTATATGTACCTTTTCCTGCCCATGCAACAACTATTACTGGTTTATCATTATTTAGTTCAGCCGCAATTGCACTATATGCGTAATCCCTTTTATCACAGCTAATTCCATAAAAATTAAACCCCTGATTACTTGGCCATGCACCACTTACTTCAAAACTATACTTCATATTAACTCTATTCCCAACATCTGCCATTAAATCAGATACGTAAGAGGAATAACCGCTAGAGTAACGACTTTTTTTCATTAAATCCCAACGATTTGAGTTAGGTCTGTAATCTTCCCTTAAAAACCTAAGTCTATAGTTTTTATCATTATATATACGACCTGTATTAATTATATTATGGTAAAGGCCTGTTGGTTTTCCTATTTCATAATGGAGGTAATATAATACTTGACTCATAGCTACAGCAGTACATCCAGTTGGACATGACCTCCATTATGAAATAGGAAAACCAACAGGCCTTTACCATAATATAATTAATACAGGTCGTATATATAATGATAAAAACTATAGAC
>JAKSBD010000334.1 GCA_022361295.1 Bacteroidales bacterium | reverse complement strand
CCATTCGACAAAAAAACAAACCTTTGCGCCTCCGCGACTCTGCGGTTATTTATTAAACATCTCCCAATTCAACAAATAAACAAACCGACAAATAAGCAATTGCACGATTCGACAAAAAAGAAACCTTTGCGCCTCCCCGTCTCTGCGGTTATTTTTTTAAACATCCTACCAGTTCAACAAATTAACGAATAGACCAATCAGCAATTGCACAATTCGACGATTCGACAAAAAAGAAACCTTTGCGTCTCCGCGTCTCTGCGTTTATATTTTTAAACATCTTGCCAATTCAACAAATTAACAAATACTCAAATCGCCAACTAAGCAATTTATCAATTCGACAAAAGACCTTAGCGCCTCCCCGTCTCTGCGTTTATTTTAATTTCTTGTGATGTTCTTTCCTCCTGTCAAAAGCCCTGGCCATGGGATTGGCAGAGATACCATGAGCAAATACGCTGAGTAATATAGTGACAAGTGTTATTTCAACAATCGTATCTCCATGTGGTAGTTGCTCTTCAAAAACCATGACAGCAAATACAATACTGGCCAAGCCTCTGGGACCAAACCAGGCCGTAAAAAGCTTGGCATAAAAGCTGATGGGGAAGTTAAATAATGATAGCAGCACCGGTATCATTCGTATTGCTGTAAGGCTTAAAACAGCGTATAAAACAATATCACATGTTAATCGATGAACTATCCAGCCTGTGATAACACAGCCAAATACAAACCAAACCACTGCATTGAGTATTTTGCTTAGACCTTCGCTCCCCTCTAAATAAGCCTTTTTATTGTGTTTAAAACTGATATTAAACATGATACCGCCTGTAAAACATGCAATAAAACCACTTCCACCAAGGGTTTGAGCAATAGCAAAACTAAACAAGGACATTAATATGACGATGGAGTTCTTCCAGGCCGATTCATCCCAGCCCTGCGATATACTTCGTTTAATTAAAAAAGCGCCAATAAGGGCGATGAATGTACCTGATAAAAACCCAATACCAATTTCTTTTGCAAACAGGCTTAGTCCGTAACTGAATGAGATACTTTCATTAAAATTGGCGGTATGAATAGCCAGCAATAACATTAAAACAGGCACACAAATACCATCATTCAGTCCGCTTTCAACATTAATGCCCTCCCTGATTTTGGAAGGGACTGATTTATTAGACACAACGGGTTCGCCCAGTGCCGCATCAGTTGGGGCCAGTATGGTTGCTAAAATGGCCGCTTCCAGCCATGAGAATTCAGGAAAGATCAATACCCCGATTAAAAAGCCTGCTAATATCGTAATGGGCAGGCCTATTAACAGCAATTTACCTGGTAAGGCCAGGTATTTTTGCAGGACTTTTAAATTGGCTTTAGACGCATCGCTAAACAATACTAAGGCTAATGTAAACTCGGATAACAGCTTATAGTTTTCGTCATTAAAATTGATGTTATAGACATGGAAAACGAGCGGTCCTAATGCAGCACCAATAATTAAGAAGAATATGGGTGCACTAAAGGGATAACGTTCTAATTTACCAGCTATTAAGCTATAGGTCAGTATGATTGCAAAAAGGATTGCAAAATGCAAATACATAGGTCAGTAAGGTTAGGTTGATGCTTGTTTAGATTAGGCTAAGATCCAGCTCGTTCAATATTTCCAGTATATGACTGTTGTTAAATGATACCTCTGCATTAACCTGCTCCAATTGTTCGGTACTTAAATTGGTCAATTCACTATGTTCAGGGATTAAATACAGGCCACTCATTTCCAGTACTCCGGGGGCAATATTCCATGAATTGTTTTCATCGTAAAACTCAGCCGGCTTATAAACAGCCCTTGGGATAGCCAGCAGCATATAGTTCTCACCTTCTTTCCATAAAACCAAATTAATGTATGGATGATCGTTAGTGGAATAATTGACACCAATATGCTTTTCTAACTCATGGAAAGCATTGATGATTGTTTCGGCTGATGAGCTTTGGATACATATGGGATTCCGACCGTGCACTTCCAGAATACCCATTGATAAATTATCCTGACTAATGATTTCTTTATAGAACTCTTTATGAATATCAGCAGTGATGGGCAGATAGCTTTTATCAGAAATATAATGACATGAGAAATGGTAGTTTTTTATGGACGCATTTTTAGAACCTTCAAAGGCAATGACTGCATTGTTGCTCTCGTCCACAATATTAAGCATGTGTTTGAAATGAGCACCTATATACTCACCGCCATGTGCCGGAGCCACCAGCAATTCATGACCGGCAAACAAAGATACTTCTGTATGTACTAACGAATGAGTGGACTTCATGTCAGGTTTAATAAATGCACAAATGTCGCACTCCTTTTTAGGGTACTCTTGTTTGTTATACCATGAAAAAACCTGATTATCTGCAATATGTATTAGCTTAAATGTCAAACCATTTGTTGCACTTAAGATGTGGGTACGGTTGTTGTTTTTTACCATTTCTTAAAAATTGACTTGTTTAAAAACAGAGGTTAAACGTTAATGGTAATAAATATATGAATAATATTTATGATTATTTACGGCAATAGTATTGACGAATTAAATATCTTTCAGCAAGCATACCTACACCTACCCCTAATGAGTAGGCTACTAAATCGGTCCATAAAAAGCCTCTTCCCAGAATTAGTGCTCCCAGAGAATTGTTTCGAATGGCATTGATCCATTCTGCCTGGATCAGTTGACTAAACTCAACCAGAAAACATACCATCAGGCTAAAAATTGTCAACTTTGTAATACTCATCCGTGGGAGGAGAAAGCCAATTATCCAATACATCATCAAAGCCCATAAGGCGTCTCCCAGCCAAAGATTAATAAACCCGGGCAGGTATCCTGAGCAGGCTCTTGAAGCCAGTCCTATGAATATGGTGGTTATTATTAAAATCAGATAATGAATTCTGTTTCTTTTCATCAAATTAATATCAATCCTGTTTATTACATACATCGCTGTCGCGCGAAGGGTTATATTTATAGCTCTCTGCCATCTTATTACGCTTAAACATTCTTCACTGCTGCCGCGCGAATCCCTTCGCGTGGTAGCGGAGGTTTAAAGTTTGCTCGAATAAAGATCAGATTATTTTTGGGGTAATATGAGCGTTTCAAACAGGAAAACGATTCAGTAGACATTATTG
>JAKSBD010000487.1 GCA_022361295.1 Bacteroidales bacterium | reverse complement strand
GCAACAATTCCATCAGGCTTTTCAGGTAAGTTTAGCCAAATTCGCATCGCATCGCGGGCATCCTGTTCTGTCAAATCACTTGATAATAAAAACTGAGACAAGAGTGACAGACCATTTTTACTAAGGGCATCTTTATACCCCTCAATCCTGTCACTAAACACCTTTGATGATGTTACACCACCTAAATGCGCAATTCGCTTACAACCCAAATTAATCAGGTGTTCAGTTGCCGTATAAGCTGCCTCATAATTATCAACAACAATCTTTGGCCCGGGTACAGCATAGCTAACCCTATCGAACATAGCAATCGGAATACCTTTCTTTGCAAATACATCAAAATGACTTACATCCTTAGTTTCCATCGTCAGGCAGCACACCAAACCATCAACACGCGCCGAATGCATCACACGAGTCATTTCTTTTTCCTGCTGCACACTCTCGTTAGTTTGACAAATAATTACATTATATCCTTTATCACGCGCCTTCTCCTGAATACCACTCAATGCGTGTGCAAAAAACTGAGAGCCTATATTAGGAATGATTACACCAATAACATTGGTTTTATTCTTTGACAGACTGGATGCTACCAGGTTCAACTCATAACCCAAATCCTGTGCCACAGCCTTTACCTTTTTCTTGGTTGCCTCACTTATTTTTGCATTGTCATTTAATGCTCTTGAAACTGTAGATGGAGCAATATTCAGCTCCTTTGCAATATCATTTATTGTTATTTCGCGCTTTTGTTCACCTGATGCCATCCGGATTGTATTAGTTATTTACACAAAGTAACAAAAAAGTTAATAATGTTTTATGTCTACCATTTGTGCTCTAAACATTCTATCTCCAAACTCCATGGACCAATTCACCCCTCCGGCTCTATTTACAAATGCCAGCTTTTTGGTTAAGGACGATGTTACTACATAGCCCTCGCCAAATTCCTGTACAGCACTCATAAAGGGAGAAAACAAGGCCTCGGGCAAAGTAATATTATCAACAATCTTAGCTACACCCAATTCAGAATTCAACTCATATTTTACAATCCTGCTATAAGGCCGCTCATCACGATGCCCGTTATCAAACAACACCAATTCACGAGCCTCAGAAAGCTGCGCATGATGCTGATACAAAGGCACATCTTCTTCTGACAAACCAAAGTTGCATTTTCTTCCAAATTTAAAATCAACATTACCACCCGACGGACTGATTGACCAAACCTGACTTAGCGCTCTGAAACTGACAATGTAATTACCTTCAGCATCCACTTCTAACGAATTGCCCCAGGGCTGATGAAACTCCTCACCCTCATTAACTGGAAGAACATGAGATGCCATATCCCACTCCCAGACTTTCTCACCAAAAGCATTGAGCTCAGTTATGCCATCCACTACCACATTATCCACGTTTACATTGGTAATAAATGCATATGTACCATTAGGTGTCAGTACCACATCATGATGCGCTACACGATCAAAACCTCCTTTGCCATATTGAAGCTGAATCAGCGTATCACCTGTAAAGGTTGTTTCATATATCAGGTTACCATTTCCAAACTTATCGCCCGAATTATCCTCAAGCGTTAATAAAGTTCCACGACTGGTCAATTTAACCATCTTAACAAAGTTGTCAGATAAACGCGACCAAACAACATCTCCACTCTCATTAAAAAGAAAAACACCAGATGGCATGCTCATCTTATTCATAAGCACATAACTGCCATTAAACAGCGGCTTTCCTTCAATCGACACGTCCATAAATTCAGAATATTCATCTGACAATTGAGCCAAGCTTACACGACCTTCTTTCACTATTCGCCCATTAACCAAGACCTCATAATCAAACTCTTCTCCAGGTTGAAAACCCTCAGCAAGGTACTTTTTTCCCTCGCCTGCCTTTAGATCTTTAAACCAAATAAGATCCTTAGTCTCTGCATCAACCAATTCAACTGAAACACTTTCACCTACATATCCTTCAATTTCGACTACTATACTATGTGGCAACTTATCAAGAGACTCAACTTTAACAGAATAACCAACAAACTCTTCCTCTTGACTACATGCAAAAAAAACAATCGCGATGAAAACTATACACCAATGCTTCATTATAGAATTTTAATTCGGGTGCAGCAAAACTGCACCCTTATTATTTTTACTCAACATCCCACCAAACACGAGTTAACCAGTCATCAGTTCCTCCCATTCTATCAATTGCCTCCTGATAACTCTCAGGATTGTTAATGGCCTCAAAATCCGGATAGAAGAATCGACGTGGAATCACACCACCAGTACCACTTGAATACCATTCAACCGATTCAAACGGCTCCAGTTCAGGATACCCCGATCTACGGAAGCTACTATAAGCCTCTACACCATTCATATACAAGTTAACCCACATCTGATCATGTATCGCCTTTAAGTTATCTGGAGAGGCTGATGGCATTGGATTAGCCTCCAGGTAATCATTGACAACATCTGTTGCAATAACAGGTGCACCAGGATACATCGAGCAATGATCCATTGAAGCACGCACAGCTTTTTCATAATGTTCAGCAGCTCCTGTAGCACCCCAATCCAAAACAGCAGCTTCTGCCAGCAACAGCTCAACTTCAGCATAAGTCATATGAAAGAATGGAGCAGTAAAATCAGCCACATATTTACTTGGCATCATATGCTTATGGGCATGCGGCACATAGGCAATATAATTCCCATCTTCATCCTCCAGGTCACCATAATCACTCCATTCATTCCACCACATAGCTCCATGAGTAATCCCCAGCTGTAAATGTTCAGTTATATCCTGACCATACTCTCCACTAACAACTCCTAAATAAGTACCTCCATAGATAAACATACGAGGATCATTCGTTGCCTTCAGGTGATCCACAAAGGTATTGGTTAATCGATATCCCTCTGAATCATCAGATGCTCTGAAGACCTGCGAACGACCGTTTCCACGGTTCTCACCATTAACAAAGTCAAAGTCAAGGTGAGCAACTTTACACAAGTCATCATTACTTTGCATCACACCACCTTCAATAGCAGCCCTAACCTGTTTCTCAGCTTCTGCCGCATTAACTTTCTGTAAGCGAAATCCTAATCGCATACGCAGCGAATTACCGAAACGCTTCCACTTTTCAACAGAACCATCAAACATAATATCACCGCGAACCTCTTCTTTGGAATCATCCAATTCATTTACAGCTTCATCAAGCTCTTTAAAGAAATCAGCATATATATCTTCCTGCTTATCATAGCGAGGTTGGAAAACCCTGTCGGTAAACCCTTTACCGGCATTGAAATACGGCACATCACCATATAAATCAGTTAACTTCGAAAACATATATACCTTAAGAATACGTGCAGCAGCTCTTGTATTTTGATAATACTCCTCCCCTTCAGTACGATGAATAACATCCACAATATTCTTTATATCCCTGGGATACATCTCTTCCCATAGCGTAAACCAGTGACCTTTTTCAACAATTCGATACTGCCCACCATGCTGACACCACCATGAACCTGCAAAATACTGCATCATGGGACTACAAATCCCCAATTCATATCGCCATATCTCTTCTCGATTACCACTTAAATCAAGTTGAATCTTAGTCATCTGAACCCCCGGGTCAATAAAATTAAATGCCTGAGGATTTGTATTTATCTCCTCGAAATCATCCGTACATGCGCCAAGCCCCAACACAAGTACCGAGATAATCAATAAATATTTATTTAGTGTTTTCATTATTTACCTACTTAATTTATTAGAACTTAACATTCAAGTTGAAACCATAGTGACGTCTTGTTGGCAACGAACCATACTCAAGACCTTGCCCATTACCATTATTATAGGTCGATTCCGGATCAATATTTGGAACATTCTTATACAGAGTAAATAAGTTACGACCAATTACTGAGAAGGTAATGCCCTGAATTGGTGTATTCTCCAGGAATCTCTTTGGAACAGAATATCCCAAACTTAAGTCTCTGATTTTAATATAACTCGCATCATACACATTTGACTCAGGAATATTCGACGCTGTATGTCTCCAATAGTTTTGAGGATTAGTGATCACATCATTCTGCTCATAGATTTCATTACCCTCAGCATCAACACCAACTAATTTAACTCCCTCTCCAACAAATCCTTTATCCATTGGTATCGGCTCATAATCATCCGGATTATTACCACCCTCAATCCAATCATTTCTGGCATCATCATTACGCTTAGCCCAATCATTAAAACCTTCACGTCCTGCTTCAGTAATAGCATGCGTACCACCATCAACCATCTGACGGTTAGTAATTGAATAGATATCCCCTCCAATTCTAATATCTAAATTAGCCTTAACAGTGAAGTTCTTATAAGAGAACGTATTAATCATACCTCCTGTCCAATCCGGCAATATACTTCCAATTCTTTGCGGAGCATCTGAGGCAATTGGCATACCTGTTGTAGCATCATGCACAACATTTCCTTCAGGATCCCTTTTATAGCCGCGTCCCATTATTATACCAAACTCTTCTCCTGCCAATGCAACAACACTAACACCAGACCAACGCGCATTAGCGATAGTATAAGCATCAACATCGTTATGCAGACTCTTAACCGTATTCCATACTTTAGTATAGTTAAAAACGATATCCCACGAAAAGTCGCCTTTAAATGGCTTTGCAGACAACTGAAGTTCAATTCCTTTGTTTTCAAGCGAACCGGAATTAAGTATTGCATTCCTATACCCAGACACTACCGGTAGCTCAACATTCAAAATCTGATCATCAGTCGTTTGCTCATAATAGGTAAAATCCAAACCCAGGGCATTATTAAAGAATCTCAGATCTGTACCAACCTCCCACGATGTGGTAGTTTGTGATAATAACTCAGAATTAGGAACAAAATCACCAAGTATCTCACCAGTAGGCATTCCATTATATGACTTTCCGGTTAAAGCATAGGTTAGAGCAAGACGATAAGGATCAGTATCACCACCAACCTGAGCCCATGAAGCACGAAGCTTACCATAAGTCAACCATGGCAAATTCAAATCTGCAGCATCAGTAAAAATAAAACTTCCCGATACAGATGGATAGAAATATGAATTATTGTTTGATGGCAATGTCGATGACCAGTCATTACGGCCTGTTACATCAATAAAAGCAAAGTTCTTATAACCAAACTGAGCAAATGCATATACACTTTGAATTTCTTTCCGGTATTCACTTGGCAATACTTCAACGTTTGTGAAGTTAATGATACTTGCAATATCCGGCTCAATAATATTTGATCCTGAAATATTATTAGTCTTAATATTATTTTGCATAATATTACCACCCAGGCTGGCAGATATATCCCAATCCCCTACTTTTTTAGTGTAACTCAAAAGAGCTTCATAATTAACCTCCTGAGCATCCGTGTTAATTTCATTATATATACCTCCTGCTTTTGTTGGTGTATTTTTATTGTAGAAATTAACAAAGCGACTACTATACCTGTCAATACCAGACTTAAGACGTAATTTCAAATCATTGGTTAAGGTTATATTTAACGATGCAAAACCCACAAATCTGTTCTTACGACTTTCATTAAAGGTTTCATTCAAGGTCCAGTATGGGTTAGCACGATAATCATTTCCTGTATAGTCAATATAATTACCATCCTCATCTGTATAAGTCTTTAACCAGGCCTGATCAAAGTTAGGCGCCAAACCTACCAGTCCATTACCAATATTTGTTACTTCGTCGGTCATTGCAGGACGATTATTAACTTTATCAGTAATATACGTTGCCTTTGCATCCAACTCCATGAAATCATTAATCTCCGTTAAAGCTCTCAGGTTAAAAGTATTTCTGTTCAAACCACTTTTAGGAATAATGTCTTCATTGTGTACATTGGTATATGAAAAACGCACACTACCCTTTTCACCTCCCGATGATAAAGCCACACTATTGTTAAAGGTTTTCCCTAACCTAAAGAATCCCTGCACATTATCATCAACCAAGGCATATGGATACTCATTACCATCCTGCTGTTGGAGCATGATCGACGGATCCAACTCCGGGCCCCAAGCCGTTGTGGCACTATTAGCCGGCTGTCCCTCACGTGGCAAAAGACCATTGTTACCCTGACCATAGGTCGTTTGGTACTCATCCAGCCTTGTCGATACCTGATCAATAGTTGTCGAAGAGTTAAACTCAACACCAAGTCCCTTCTGACCTTTACCTCCTGATTTTGTAGTAATTAAAACAACACCATTCATAGCCCTGCTACCATACAATGCAGACGCTGATGCACCTTTTAAAACAGATATAGACTCAATGTCCTCTGAGTTCAGGTCAGATGTACCATCACCAAGGTCAAAACCACCCCATTCAGTAGCCTGCCCCAT
>JAKSBD010000472.1 GCA_022361295.1 Bacteroidales bacterium | reverse complement strand
TACCGAATAAACAAAGATGGCAGCGGGCTCTTTACCGTTTCAACCGCACCGGCCGGAAGAAACTATGTTTTTGTTGATTGGTCGGGGCAAGCAGGTAAAATTGTTGTGCAAACAAGGGGTGTAAATATCTATGATAGTGAAATATACCTGATGAATCCTGATGGAAGTGAGCTGACGGAGATAATCAGCAATGTTGATGGCAGAACTGAAAATCCTAACTTTAGTGTGGATGGAAGATATGTGGTTTATACCCATGATAATGCCAATGTAAATGATCCTTTTGGCCGTATGTTTGATTCTCGAATTTTCGCATACGAATTATCCAGTAGTACGAGTGTTGATATTTCAGGGGCTCATAAGGGTCAAGGAACCAATGATCTACAGCCAAGTTATTCAGCCGATGGCTCACAGATTATCTTTGTTAATACATCAAATACAGGAAACGGTCAGAAAGATATCTATGTAATGGATTTAGATGGAGAGAACCGGGAATTGTATTTTGAAAATGCCGAAATGCCTGAGTGGCGTTAAGAGAGCTTAATCAGATATTAACCGATCTAAATCCTGTTTGCCAAAAAGTGTGGGGTAATCATCCAGGAATTGCTCCATTACAACTTTCATAACGGCTTCACGCATAAATTTAGACTTGTTATTGATCTTGTATTTTTTACAATAGACATTAACAGCGTCTTGTTCTTTATCATTCAATAAAAAAGTAGCTCTGTGTTTGCGACGAAGCGCTTGCTCGCGAGAGATAACTTTTTGTTGATTTTTTTTTGCTTTTTTTGCCATTCAGAGGTGATGATTACGGCTGCAAAAGTAATAAAAATAGTCAATTGATTTAGTTGATATCAAGCTTAAAGCAATAGAAGTATGATTATTTAGTACTGCATTTTGTGATAAAAGTGGAGCGTTTATTAGAATTATCAAAAATCCCTTATAAATTTGCGGAATAATTAATGAAGAATTTATTAAAAAATGGGACGCGCATTTGAATATAGAAAGGCCTCAAAACTCAAGCGTTGGGGAACAATGGCCAAAACTTTTACAAAGATTGGAAAACAAATAACCATGTGTGTGAAAGAAAGCGGACCTGATCCGTCGAGTAATTCACGCTTACGTGTGTTGATTCAGAATGCTAAGGCTGCCAATATGCCTAAGGATAATGTTGAGCGCGCAATCAAAAAAGCAAGCAGTAAAGATACGGCTGATTATAAGGAGGTGGTATACGAAGGGTATGGGCCATTCGGAACAGCTTTTATGGTTGAAACGGCCACTGATAATACAACGCGTACTGTAGCTAATGTACGCTCGTACTTTAATAAGTATGGCGGATCTTTAGGAACGAGTGGTTGTGTGGACTATATGTTTGAGCACAAGTGTAACTTTAAGGTGGCAATGAAAGAAGGCATAGACCTTGAAGAGTTGGAGCTTGAGCTAATCGATTTTGGTGTTCAGGAGATTTTTGAAGATGAAGGTTTCATCATGATTTATGGTGATTTTGAAGGTTTTGGACCTATTCAAAAATACCTTGAAGACAATGGCTTTGAAATTGAGAATGCTGAATTTGAGCGCATTCCACAGGATTCGAAAGAGCTTAACGAGGAGCAAATGGCTGAAATTGATAAGTTGCTGGCTAAGTTCGAAGAGGATGATGATGTAACAAATGTTTTTAATAACATCAAGTAATCTTAGTCTATAGCGTTTTTTAAATTGTTTATAATAATAGATCGTTAGATTATTAGACAATAGACATCGGAACTATGAAGAATTAAGTATTCTTAATAGTTTCAGAACTGATTTACAAGTTGCTTAAAACCAATCATTTTAATCAAATACTCAAATCATCTCAAGGGTCTATTTTTTTAGTTAATTACAAAAACTTAACGTCCTATTGTAATAAGATAAACTTAAAAAAATACAAAGCGGCAACCTGAACAATTCGGGTTGCCGCTTTTTATTTTAATGAGATTCATCAATTTTGTTACTTCTGACAATAAAGCATGAGATTTATCCTTGCTAATTATTGATGAGATATGTACTTTTCAATCAGATAATAAAATTAATAACAATAATATGCAAGATTTAAAACAATACATTGAAGACAACAAGGATCGTTTCCTTGATGAGTTATTTGGATTAATCCGTATTCCATCTATCAGCTCTAAACCTGAGCATAAAGATGATATGTACAAATGTGCTGAGCACTGGAAGAGCTTATTACTGGCCGGTGGTGCTGATAAAGCAGAATTAATGGAAACAGAA
The DNA here is from genome assembly GCA_022361295.1 of Bacteroidales bacterium. Lineage (GTDB taxonomy): Bacteria > Bacteroidota > Bacteroidia > Bacteroidales > Marinilabiliaceae > Carboxylicivirga. The sequence continues at coordinate 5,828 of JAKSBD010000472.1, read as the reverse complement.
GGTAATCCTGTTGTATATGGTGAGAAAATGATGGATCCTTCATATCCAACAGTATTGGTATATGCTCACTATGATGTGCAGCCAGCTGAGCCATTGGAATTATGGAAGTCACCTCCGTTCGAACCGGAAATTCGTGATGGAAAAATCTATGCACGTGGTGCTGACGATGATAAAGGGCAGGGTTTTATGCACACTAAAGCCTTTGAATACCTTGTTAAAACCAATCAGTTGAAGTGTAATGTTAAATTCTTGATTGAAGGTGAAGAAGAAGTTGGTTCGCCAAGCTTACCTAAGTTTTGTGAAGACAATAAAGAGCTTTTAAAGTCGGATGTAATCCTTGTTTCAGATACAGGGATGATTGCCCCTGATGTTCCAACCATTACTACCGGTCTTCGCGGATTATGTTATTGGGAAGTTGAAGTAACAGGTCCTAATCGAGACTTACACTCTGGTTTATTTGGTGGTGCTGTTGCTAACCCAATCAATGTATTGGCCAAGATGATTACTCAGATGGTTGATGAAAATGGACATATTACTGTTCCAGGTTTCTATGATGACGTTGTTGAGATTTCAGATGACGAACGTGCTATGATGGCGAAAGCTCCATACAGTGAAGAGGAATATAAAAAGGCATTGGATGTTGAAGAGCTAGCCGGAGAAAAAGGCTTTTCAACCAATGAGCGCACTGGTATTCGTCCTTCATTTGATGTTTGTGGTATTTGGGGAGGTTACACTGGCGAAGGTGCCAAAACAGTATTACCTTCAAAAGCATATGCGAAAATATCTTCTCGTCTTGTGCCAGATCAGGATCATCAAAAATTGGCAGAGTTATTCTGCAAGCACTTTGAATCAATCGCACCTAAGAGCGTAAAAGTTAAAGTGAAGCATTTACACGGTGGCCAGGCATATGGTTGTCCTATTGATTTACCTGCATACAAGGCTGCTGAAAAAGCTTGTGAAACAGTTTATGGTGAGCGTCCTGTGCCTGTTCGCAGTGGTGGTTCTATTCCAATTATCTCTGACTTTGAGCGTATATTAGGAGTAAAAGCTGTATTAATGGGCTTTGGTTTAGAAGCTGATGCTATTCACTCGCCAAACGAAAACTATCCTTTAGAGCAGTTCTTTAATGGTATTAATACTATCCCATATTTCTACAAGTATTTTGCAGAAATGGGAAAATAAGAAGTTTTTGAGATAGGGGTGTATTTTATATGTGCCTATTCTGAAAATTATATTTTTATTTTAAAAGCCATCCTTATAATAAGGGTGGCTTTTTTTTTATTATCATTTGCATTATTTAAAATGTGGGTGTTAAAAAATGGGGTGGTATCAATTGTAAAATGTAAAAATATTCACATAAACCTCCAAAAAATAGCCTTTAGTCAATAAAAAATGAAAAAATACGCATTTTAGGCTTCAAAAATGATGGTCGATGACTAAAAAAAGTATATTTTTGCTCCTGCTAACTCGATAAAAAATAAAAAGATTATGGCACAATTAAGATTTCAGGCTTTAGCCGAATTGATGAACAGGGAGGCTAAGGAAGTTACGTTCCCTGCAGGAAAAGCAACTGACTACTATGGGGAACTGGTATTCAACAAGGAAGCAATGTCGAAGTATTTGTCGCAAGATGCTTATAAAGCAGTAAAAGTGGCAATTGACAAAGGCGATGCCATTGACCGTAAGGTTGCAGACAATGTAGCTTCAGGTATGAAAGCCTGGGCAATGGAACGAGGTGCAACACACTATACTCACTGGTTTCAGCCATTAACCGATGGTACTGCCGAAAAGCACGATGGCTTTTTAGATTATGGCGATAATGGTAACATGATTGATTCATTCTCAGGAAAGTTATTAGCTCAGCAGGAGCCTGATGCATCTTCATTCCCGTCAGGAGGTATTCGTCAAACATTCGAAGCTCGCGGATATACAGCCTGGGACGTGTCATCACCTGCATTTATTATCGGTACCACACTTTGTATTCCGACAGTATTTATTTCATATACAGGAGAAGCATTAGATTATAAAACACCTTTCCTTAAGGCACTGCATGCTGTTGATAAAGCAGCCGTAGGTGTGGCTCAGTATTTTGACAAAGACGTTAAAAAAGTACATACTAACCTTGGATGGGAGCAGGAGTACTTCTTAATTGATACAGCTCTTTTCCAGGCGCGTCCTGACTTAATGACAACAGGTCGTACATTAATGGGACACTCTTCTGCTAAAGACCAGCAGTTAGATGACCACTATTTTGGTTCTATTCCAGAGCGTGTGGGTAAATTTATGATTGAATTAGAGATTGAATGTCATAGATTAGGTATACCGGTTAAAACACGTCATAATGAGGTGGCTCCAAACCAGTTTGAATTAGCACCAATTTTTGAAGAAGCTAACCTGGCTAATGACCACAACCAGTTATTAATGGATGTGATGAAGCGTGTTGCTCGTCACCACAAGTTTGAAGTTATTCTTCACGAAAAGCCTTTCGCCGGCATCAACGGATCTGGTAAGCACAACAACTGGTCATTAGCAACTGATACCGGTGTAGTATTAATGGCACCTGGTAAAAACCCAAAAGGCAATCTTCAGTTCTTAACATTTGTTGTTAATGCCATTGCAGCTGTTTACAAGAGTCAGGATTTATTACGTGCATCTATCTTAACAGCATCCAATAGTCACCGTTTAGGTGCTAACGAGGCACCGCCGGCAATTATATCAGTATTTACCGGTTCGCAAATTGCTGACATGCTTGATAATCTTGCAGAGCGTATTACTGATCAGAAAATGACACCGGATGAGAAAACAGCTCTTAAATTAGGTATTGGTCGTATTCCGGAAATTTTATTAGATAATACCGATCGTAACCGTACATCGCCATTTGCCTTTACAGGTAACCGTTTTGAGTTCCGTGCTGTAGGTTCTATGACTAACTGTGCTGCTCCTTTAACAGCACTAAGTGCCGCAATGGCTGTTCAGTTGGAAGCGTTCAAGAAAGATGTTGACGCCTTGATTGAAAGTGGTGTTAAAAAGGATGAAGCTATCTTCCAGACAATTAAGAAAGTTATTTTAGAATCGAATCCAATTCGTTTTAACGGCGATGGTTACTCAGATGAGTGGAAGGATGAGGCTGCTAAGCGCGGATTAACTAATATTACTTCGGTACCTGAGTCATTATCAAAATACCTGGATACAACTGCTAAAGATATCTTAGTAGGAACCGGCGTAATGTCTGGCCGTGAGTTGGAAGCTCGTGTTGAGGTAGAGATGGAGAAATTCACTAAGAAGATTCAGATTGAAGCACGTGTATTGGGTGATTTAGCTATCAACCATATTGTACCAACGGCTATACAGTATCAAACAGAATTGATTCACAACGTACAGGGTATGCGTGATATCTTCGATGATAAAGAATTTGATGAATTAGCTGGTGCGCGTAAGGAATTAATTAAGACTATCTCTGGTCACATTTCTTCTATTAAAGCTAAGACTGCTGAAATGATTGAAGCACGTAAGAAGTGCAACATCATTGAGTCGGAAACAGAAAAAGCATATGCTTACGACAAGGATGTTCGTCCTTACCTTGATGATATTCGTTACCACATTGATAAGTTAGAGTTGACTGTTGACAACGAGATGTGGCCATTACCAAAATATCGTGAACTGTTATTCCACAGATAATATAAAAGGAAAAAAATCTACACTAAAAAAGGTTGCAGCGTTAGTTGCAACCTTTTTTTTATATGTATATTATTTCCAGCTTTATTTCCTCTTCTGTAATCTCATAAAAACAGACTGGTAATTCGTTAATATGATGAAACGTTTAACTGTCAAACATACACTACATCAAACATAATAAATCATCAATCAAACATCCTATTACGTCATTTCTAATACGGCTTTAACTACATTGTCAGCCCCTTCAGCGATTTGCAGAATATTAGCATCCAGCATATAACATGGGGTTGTTGCAATTTTATTAGCTTCATCTACCACCACTTCGCCATGATTTGTCTTTTCGTGGTTACCGCCCATGGCTTCGATGGCTTGCGCCGTTCCTTCGTCCTGACCAATGGTAACGGTTACTTCACCCAATATTTTAGCAATAACGGCTGGAGCAATACATAAAGCGCCAATTGGTTTACCTGCGGCATGTGTTTCTTTCACTGCTCTTTGGGTTTCCGATTCCACAGTACAATCAGGACCGTCAAACGCAACTGTGCTCAAGTTTTTAGCTGCCCCAAAACCACCCGGTAATATAAGAGCGTCAAAATTGGCCGCTTTATATTCACTTAATGGCTGAATGGCTCCACGGGCTATGCGGGCAGCTTCGATCAATACGTTTCGCTTCTCGTCGGCTGGCTCGCCCTTAAGGTGGTTAATAACATGGTACTGCTCCACATCAGGGGCAAAAATTGTGTAATCAGCACCTTGTTTAGCAATAGCCAGCAGGCTTAGAACTGATTCGTGTATCTCAGCACCATCGTATACGCCGCATCCTGATAGAATTACGGCTGTTTGCTTTCTAGTTGTCATGGTTTGTTATTTAATGTGAGTTATAAAATTACGCTATTTTACCAAGTCCTGCTAAAAGACAATTGGTCTTTTTAATTATTCAACATGAAATAGGCAATGGTATATCTTTCATAGGCGGTGAATAATCGTACTAAAATTATCCCAGACAATCAGCTTTTCTAAACGATTTGTTTGTGAGTTTGTTAAAAGATTAGCTATTTCAATTTTCGAATTGATTAATACCATCAAACTTTTAAAACCAAACCGATTATTTATGAGACTGCTTTTTCTGTTTTTACTTTGTTGCCTGATCAGTTCAGCTTCTTTATCACAGCAAAAGACATCTAATTTTAAAGATACCCTCGACAATGCCTTTGATATGAGTCGCTACCTGACTGAGATGAAAGGTTTATTACCTGTACCAATGGTGCTGACCGAACCGGCTATTGGTTATGGGGGTGGTGTAGCTCTGGCTTTTTTTCATGGCTCTATTATGGAAAAAGGCAATATACCTGATATTACCAGTGGGTTTGGCGGATTAACAGAAAATGGTACCTGGTTTGGCGGACTGTTTCACTTAGGATTTTGGAAGCAGGACAAAATCAGATATATGGGGCTGTTAGGTAAGGGAAACATCAATTACGATTATTATGGGCCCAATAATGTCCTGCCCGCACCTGTTGAAATGAATCTTGATACCTGGCTGTTTATACAGCAATTGAAGTTTCGTATTAAGGAAACCAACTTTTTTATTGGAGCACGTTATTTTAATTATGATGGAACCAACACACTTGAACTGCCCATCGATATTCCTGAGTATTCAGGAAGTAAATTTGATTCCCGACTTAGTGAATTGTCATTAATGCTCGATTATGATACACGTGACAATGTGTTTACACCATCAAAAGGTATATATGCCCAACTTAGTGGTACTTATAGTGATGAATGGCTGGGAGGAGCTGATAGATATGGCCGTTTGTCAGGAGTGTTGCTAGCCTTTGGGGATTTGAGCGACAAGGCAACAATAGGAGCCCGTATCGAAACGCAATATGCCAGTGAAAATACACCATTTTGGGCTATACCTGGTATAAATATGCGTGGGGTGCCGGCAGCAAAGTATCAGGGAAATAATACCAACCTACTTGAATTGCAGGTTAATTACAAGTTGAGTTATCGATGGGAGGTATTAGGATTTACCGGAATGGGTATTACAGCTCCTTTAGAAGATGGGTGGCTGACAACTAATCAATCGGTCAGAACGGTAGGAACCGGTTTTCGGTACTTATTGGCGCGTGTATTTGGTTTAAGTGGCGGAC
>JAKSBD010000353.1 GCA_022361295.1 Bacteroidales bacterium | reverse complement strand
GGTTGTTTAGGGACATTAGTTGTTTTTTCATCACCTATCACCTTCCATCTTTTATCATAATCCTTATGTATATGATCTATATCTGGTTTAAACATATCCAAATAATTCATAGTAGAACGACGGAATATATGACCAAACTTAAACATCACTAGACATCCGACATAAATACCCTTAAAAGAAAAATTGTTTGTCCAGCTTCCATGAAATGGTGGCATACTAGTCCCGCTATATTCTAATGCATCCGCACTGTTAACAAAAACAGGATATTCAACAACTTCCCCATTTTCATTATACACTCTAGGTAAACCATTTTGACTTAATCCTGCCCATTTATAGCTATAAATATAATTTAAAGGTAATCCAACAGCAGTTCTTCCTTTTAAATATTCCCATATGTTATTATCACGCATATTAATATGTTCGACCTTATTCACATTATAATTAAAATTGACAGCTGTTTCCCAATTAAAATTATTAAGCTTGGTATGATATGCAACTCTTACCTCTATGCCTTTATTAGACATTTCAGCCGAATTCATTAACAACTCTTCGAATCCATATGTAGAATTATGAGAACTATTTGCAAGTAAATCTTCACTATAACGGTAGTAGAAATCTACATTACCATACATCTGGTTTTCGAACAATGCATAATCCAACCCTATATTACTACTCTTGGTTGATTCCCATCTTAAGGCAGAATTCTTCGGATTAGTTATAACACCATAACTTCTATAGTTATAATATTCTTCTCTTTCTTCAATAATCAAGTGAGGACTTGTTGAGCGCTCTACATTTCCGTTCATGCCATAAGATCCTCTTATTGTGAGACGATCAAAAAAATCAGTCCATTTCAGAAGCCTATTATTTAAATCATATCTAAAACCTACCGACCACAATGGTATACTCTTTCGGCGAAAATCCACTCCAATTAGATTGGATGCATCAATACGTCCGCTAGTTGTTAATGTTAATCTTGAATTAAATGAAAAAGAAAAATTGCCATACAAGGAAATAAACCGTTCTCGATCTCTCAATAAATCAATATCATAATCCTCAGCATTAAAGTCCCCTAATGTTGCTATAGGTTCATTTCTAATCTCCTCTATATTATCAAACTGTTTAGAAAGAGAATCATACCCTCTCTTTACGTAAAAGTTGTAGGATGAATTAAAATCCATTACCTCATAACCAATTATACTATTAATAAACTGCTTCTTACCTAGTTCTTTATTAATATCTAACTGTCCACGAGAGGTAAGAGAAAAAGTGCTTACTGTTCCCTTATGAACCACACTTCCTTCCGGATAAACGCTTACAAATTCATTACCCGCATAAACAACATTTTTATTGCGCCAATCTCTCACATAATAAGAATCTTCAACGAAGACATTTCTTGTGTGTTCGTTACTGCATGAATAAAGCACTTTACCTTTAAAACGAACCCCTTCAAATATATCAACTGATAATCCTGCATTTATTCTCAAATCATCAACCTTTGTCCTTCGTTTATTATCGTTCAAATACTCTTGATACATATTGTAATCCCAGTTTTCAGGATAACCTTTGGCCACAAAATGATCTTTAGTACCTTGGTAAACACCTGTTGGCTGTGGAATAAATGCTCCATCATCGCCAATTATTATCTGATATTGTGGTAAATCAGCAATGTTATCTATTTCAATTTCATTGTTATTATATTGAAGCCTAGATGCCTGGATGCCGCCATTAATACTTAATATCTTATTAAAACGATGAGCAAGTCTTAAGTTAGTGATTAGCCTATCATTACTATTTCCTTTAACTACAGATGAAGTTTTATCATAATTAACTGAAGAAAAATAGCTTGATTTTTCGCCCCCCCCACTAACATTAACATTATATTGATGCCGAATTGCTCTTTGCAGAAACAACTTTGTAAATTCATCCCTAGAATCAATTTGACCTAGCCTGAATAATATTCCGTCAGCTAGCTCTTGTTCCATAACCCCGTTTTTAACTTTCAAGTGTGTATCTAATCCTTGATTTATTGCACGCCAAAACATATTTACTGGAGGCAAGTTTCTTAACCCATTGGATGCAATGTGCTTCTCAAAAGCTAATAGTGAGGAAGAAGGAGCATAGGGTAACTTATACAAATCTGGATGTTCAGATATGGATTGACTATAAGAAAATTCTGTAGATGTCTTGGCATCCACTTTTCCGCTTTTTGATTCAATGACAATAACTCCATTTGATGCTCGAGCTCCCCAAATTGATGCAGCTGCAGCATCTTTAAGAATCGTGATACTTTCAATATCGTTAGGATTAATTGACAAAAAATTATCAGATACCGGAAAACCATCCATCACAATCAAGGGATTAGTATTTGCCATCATTGTACTAATCCCTCTTACAAACATATCACCATTTTCGTCAAATAGAATGCCCGTAGTTTCTCCTTCCAATTTTTCAAGCAGATTTCTTGTATTTTTCATCTCTAACCTTTTTCCGGCCAAAATTGAGAAAGCACCTGAAGTTCTTTCCTTAGATAAAGTTTGATAACCTGTAATAATAACTTCTCCAATTCCAGTTGAAATATGTTTTAATTCTATTTCCAAAAAATCATCTGAGACTATAGGCTGTACGAATGTTTTAAACCCAAGACAAGAAACAACGAGTGTATCAAGCAATATTTCGACATTTTGTATTTCAAATTGTCCGTTCTCTTTTGAAACCGTACCATCTCCACTCCCTTTTAAATATATATTTGCAAAAGAAATAGGAGTTCCTTGCGAATTGGTTATAACACCCTTTACTATGTTCGTATTTGTAATTTGTTGATTAGCTAAATGACTCGATACTTCTTTTTTAATAACAACAATATCACCAATTATTGAATATGTTAAACCCGTTTTTGCCAAGCTAATATCCATAATCTTTTCGATTGACAAGTCATCTATCGAATATGGGCCTACCTTAATGTTACGAATATGTTTGTCGCTATATGTAAATTTATAGTTGGTACAGTTGCTTAATTTAACAAGTACCTTTTTCAACTTATCTCGTTTTATTTCCAGAGAAAATGTTAGGTCTTGAGCATCTAATCCAATAAAAACATTAAAGAATAAAAGATAAACAACAAAGAGTCGGTAACGAATCATAATCTTTCTAAATATGAGGTCGGAATATTAGCTTCTGAGTTAATATATTACAATCTTACCATCTTCTACATTACACTCAAATTCACCAGTCATTCTCAGCATATTAATTATCTGATCCAAAGACATACTGCGAGAAACATCAAAAGTATACTCATGGGTTTTAACATCTTCAGATAAAAAAACATACTCAAAATCATACCATCTGGCTAGGTCCTTCATAATAAAATCAAGACTATGGCTATCATAACTAAACTCATCTCGCCTCCAATCACACACTATCTTTTCATTGAATTCTAGACATTTAAAAAGGTTGGAATCTTTTAATAACCTAGCCTCGAAACCTGGGTTTAACAGCATCTTGTCTTTACCTTTATTTATAATTTCAACCTTTCCTGTTATCAACGAGGTAGTTGAAAATAAATCATTTTCATAGGCTTTAACATTAAATTCTGTTCCTAATACCGTTACTTTTACATTATCATATTCGACTGTAAAAGGCTTATTAGCATTATGGGCTACATCAAAATATAACTCACCTGTCATTTTTACATTTCTGGTAACTGATGACACTAAAGAAAGAAACTCCAATTCAGATTGAGCATTCATGCCAATTGAAGTACCATCATTAAACACTAAATTACAATTGACACCTTTCGGTGTAACTATTTTATGAACAATATCTCCTTCAATTTTTGCAACAAGCGAATCGAAATGAAGCACTGTAGACTTTTTAAGATATAATAATGAATCATCATTTTTTTGTTCATGATCATCAGGAGTAAGAAAGTAAACACGACCATCACCTCCATAAACAGCTACATAATCTCTTGACTGATCAATCACATTGAATTGATCAGTTTCAGATTTGTTCATGAATATGTATGTGAGAAGTATGAAAAATGGAAACAATACAGCTGCTACTCTTACCCAATTATATAATTTGTTTCTAATTGATGTAGCATGCTTAATTGCACTCCAAACCTTTACAGAATTATTGGAATCATACTCAAGACTTTTACTTAG
>JAKSBD010000416.1 GCA_022361295.1 Bacteroidales bacterium | reverse complement strand
GTTTTAAGAGAGAACAAGCCAGGCATGACGAACCTTCAATTACAAAAACAGCTACTGCATATAATTCGACAGGAATTTGAACACAATTTTGCCATGCAAATTTACCTTCCTGTAAAAACGTGGGACACAATTATCAAATCGCGCGACGAGATTATTAAACTCATTAACACTTCCTCCGCAGAGGTACAACCAAATTCTCCATCCATGGACTTGTCAAGGGTAATACTGGAAAAAGGCATTAACGAAACTAACTTCTACCTGACAAAAGCCAAGGAAGCACTAAAAAAAGACATTCAACTGTATTATTTCGACTAGCAAGACTTCAATGAAGAAAATAACCATTATAACAGTTACGTACAATTGCGAGAATACACTTCCAGACACCATTAAAAGCGTTAACCAGCAAACCAGTCGGGATAACATTGAATATTTGATTATTGATGGACAATCAACAGACAAAACGCTCGAAATAATAAAAAAACACACATCCGACATTGACAATTGGCTTAGCGAACCAGATAAGGGTATTTACGATGCTATGAATAAGGGCTTGCAAATGGCCACTGGCGAATGGATTGGCTTCCTGCACGCCGATGATATGTTTTATAATGAAAAAGTAATTGAAAACATCATTAACGCTATTGAATCAAGCGATTACAACGCCTGCTACGGAAACCTTAACTACATACAGGAAAGCCCTCCCCACAACATTGTACGCTACTGGAAAAGCCAGCCATTCTCAAGCAAACTACTTAAAAGAGGCTGGATGCCTGCACACCCGTCTGTATATATAAAAAATGAATTAATTCAGAAGCTGGGCCTTTTCAATACCAGTTATAAGATTTCAGCAGATTACGATTATATGCTGCGTTTATTCTCCAATCCTGAAACAAACAGCTTATTTATTGACAAAACAATTGTCAATATGCGACTGGGCGGCGTCAGCAATAACTCAATTAAGAATATCATTCGAAAATCTAAAGAAGATTATCGCACATTGCGCACCAATAAAATCGGTGGCTTTTACGCCTTGTTTGTAAAGAACTTTAGTAAGGTATTTCAGTTTTTAGCACGAAACTAATTTCAGACATGGGTTTGACCACCATAGTATTCAGCCGTATAATATCCATATCCCTTTTCATTAATGGAAATATCATTCAGAATAACTCCAAGTCCTTCCACTTTCTCACTAATCAGATTATCAACCGTATGAACCATATGATCCTTTGAAGTATAATTAGCTCTTACAATAAATAAGTTACAGTCTGAATGATGCATTAACAAACGTGCATCAGCCACAAGGCCAATTGGCGGAGAATCAATTACAACAACGTCAAATTCCTTTCTCAGGTAAGCATATAATTCATCCGTTTTCTCCCCCACAATCAACTCACTTGGGTTAGGCGGAATAGGACCAGCAGGAATGACACTGACATTTTCCAAAAATGAATCATAAATAATATCCTCAACCTTACATTGCCCAATAAAATAATTAGACAACCCTACTTTATTCTCCAGATTAAACAAGGCCGTCAGGCGAGGCTTTCGCATATCAAAACCTACCAGAACCGTTTTTTTACCTGAAATAGCAAATACAGAAGCAAGATTTTGTGCACAAAACGTTTTTCCCTCCCCTGTATTAGAACTTGTCAGCGTTATCACTTTGAGCTCTTTAGCCGCAGTCATAAATTTCAGCTTAGTACGTATTGATCTGAACGATTCACTTATCACCGAATGCGGATATTCATGAATCACATTCTCTGCATCATTCTTATTATTAACTACCATTCCTATTACCGGCACCTGTGGCACCAACATCCTTAAATCATCACCACCTCTTACCTTGGTATTTAGAAACTCTTTAAGACCAATAAACACGGCAGGTATAAGCAACGCCAGCATCAACCCTTTCTTGTAATCACTATTTTTATTGGGAGACACAAGAGCCGATATAGAAGCATTATCAATCACCTCATTATCTGGTGCATTACTTGCTTTTGATATTTGCGTTTCAGAATGTTTTTGCAACAAAAATGTATAGATAGCATCATTAAGTTTATAAGTACGATCAATAATGAGATAATCTTTTTCCAACTCAGGAAGTTTCTCCATATCTCCCAGTATTGAGCGTAACTCATTCTCTACCTTGTTCTTTTCCAATTCGAGGTTCCTCAACACCTGATTAATGGATTTATTCAGCAAATCAATCGTTATATCAATACGTTCATTGAGCGCAACCACATATTGATTACTCTCCTGCGCCGTACTCTTCAGCATTTCAATTTCCTTTTGCAATTCAATCAATTGCTTCACCAGCTCACTAACCAGCCCGGTACTCTCATTATCAACAGCCGGCAACAGAAACTGCTCAAAATCATCAGATACTTTAAGGTTTTTTTGCAGAAAGCCATAATAATCAATACGCATATTGAGCATCTTCAATTCTGTCTCAGTATCATAATATTTATCTGCCAACTTCTGCGAAAACTCAGAAGGTCCCATAAAGCGATTCGCCTTACGATAAGATGATAATCTGTTTTGCACCTTATCCAGGGTATCTGACACCATGGCCAACTGCGACTCAATAAAAGCAATTGAGCGTGTTGCCATATCATTTTTCTGATCCAGGTTATGCTCAAGTATAACCTCACACAGCTCATCAAGAAACCGAATAATCTTATTAGGGCTGGTTCCAACCGAAGTGATAAACAAAATACTCGAACCTTCGCGATAAGGCGCCACTCCCAATGATGAGCGATACTCACTCGTTAACTGGCTATGGGTTTTAAATATGAAATAATAAGAAGCCCCGGGAGTTGGACTTACATTGGTTTTACGGTCAATTTTGAAAGAAAAAGCGTTTTCGGTCAACCACTCGCCAACACTAACAATACGCTCATAATTTAACACACCTGTTCTTCCTGCAAATTTCTCGTCGGCATAATTATGCAATACACCTCCTTCACTTTTCACACTTACTTTAACCTTATTGTTAGCCAACAACATCACCTCAACGGGAACATTCAATAACTGAGGATGAATAGAATCAAAATCAACTGTAAATGGTGAACGGTTATAAATCTCAGAATCTTTAAAACGCCCTTTCTGGTAATATGAAACACCAAAGTCAAGGCGATCAATAGCTTTTTTAATAATATTGCGAGAGCGAATGATAAAACTCTGATTTTCTACACTCCTCATCTCGGGCGAAAGCCCAAAGCCTTCCATTAAGTCAGCCTGAGAAAAAGATTTCTGTTCACTTCCCTTCAACATCAGGGTTGCAGAAGCTTTATATACAGGAACTGTGTAGCGATGATAAAGAAAAACAGCCCCAAAACAAAGTGGAAAAGAGATTACAAATAAATACCAATTCTTTTTTACCAGACGAATCAATCGATTGATATCAAACAGATTATCACTACCTGCATTTCTCCCTTCAGTATGGTTTGATGATTGTGAAGTGTCAATATTATTCATTCATATAAATTTGGCTTGCCAAATATATACATTTTCAGCCTTTTAATAATCACGTTATATCCCTATAAATACGGGCTTCTGTACAAATACCTTCCCTTTACAACATCATCGCTAAAACTTTCGCCGTTATAAACCATGCATCCTTTGACAAAAACAAATTCAACACGCCCTTCCAATTGAAAAAAGTTTTTATCCTTTTCCTGCATTCCTGGCAAATGACAATAAAGATTACGTTTAAAATCCGGATTCCAAATAACTACATCAGCATCACTCCCGCTTCTTATGACTCCTTTTTGAGGAAACAACCCCATAAACTTAGCCGTTCTGCACGCCACTAAATCCGTCAGTTCTGCAAATGTCATTTTACCCGTTGTAACACCCCAGGTAAATAAAACAGACAACAAATGTTTGATCAAAAAATATTCATCAGGCCTGTTATCAACCTGACTATCCTTTAACACTCCATATGCAAACAACTTACTCATGGGTCGGGCCACAAAGAAATTTTGTTGCTTTAAACAGCGCCATATCGTTTCTTCAGAGAGCAAATTCAATTCTTCTACTACAGGAAAACCTGAATACACAGAGCGGTCATCCACTGCAATTCGATCAGAATCTGCAATATGAAACGGAAACATTAATTCAGCATACACCTTACCGAGCCCTGCATACTTTTCTATCAATTCAAGTTCCTCTTTAAAGCAAACGCTCTGAATACATATAATACAACCCGTCTCAATGGCTAACTTTAAGATTAATTCCAACTGCCTGATGTGATTGGCAATCGTTTCAGAATAAACCGCAGAGTTTGATTCATACCACAGAACTGATTCACCAGGCTTGTGCATATCAATTAGAACCGGAGTTGAATCTTTTGCTGCAACTTTAAGCAACTTTTTAAGCACCATGTGCTCATCCGGCTTTACCGGCCATTTTAAATAAAACGAAGCCACTCCTTCATGCGCATAACAAAATTCAATATCTGCATCAAGCAGCACCTCCCAGTCATTGATTGACAGGTGGTAGCCATAATCGGCATTTATTCCATACTTCAACTGTTTTTTACGGTACAACTCCTCCTTATAGGAAAAGGACATTTGAGGAAAAACAGGTTCTATCACGGTGGTTGTACCACAACTAATCTGAGCCTGATTGAAACGCTTCAGAGCAGCATCATCCTGGTTAATCAACTCACTGAAGAAAATATTGGTATCAATTGCACCAGGCAAGAGAAACTTACCACTAGCATCAATAACTGGGGTTTCAGGCTCAGGCCTGTTAATAGTATCATCTATATCAATCAGCTTATCATTGCCAATCAACACATCTTTATTTTGCAACTCTCCATCAACGACAATCTTCCCATTTTTAATTAGAACATAATCCATGACGGCTGTTTTTTCTTTAAATATATCAATTCATATAAGCAATTACAAATCAATACCGTATAACACATTCCATTTTTCAGAGAACAAAACAGAACATTTTTAATTTCTTTAATACATTTGCGCCCAAAATAAATTTTTATGTGGTTCTTCCTTGCTCTTGCTTCAGCATTATTGCTTGGGGTATATGATGTTTTCAAAAAAGCATCATTAAATAATAATGCAGTACTTCCAGTATTGATGATAAGCATTACATCATCCGCTATTATTTTTGTTCCCCTTTGGATACTTTCCTCAACTAATTACCTTACATCAGACCATGCTCTTTTTATACCTGATATTACAGGCAAAGAGCATCTTCAGGTTCTGTTGAAATCTATTATTGTACTTACCTCCTGGATTTTTTCATTTTTTGCTCTCAAAAACCTACCAATAACTATTGTTGCCCCCATTAGAGCAACAGGCCCACTCTGGACCCTTTTAGGTGCAATCGTCATATTCTCAGAGCAGCTCAATACCTTTCAATGGATAGGCATCATAACAACACTCACCTTCTTCTATCTGTTTTCTACCACTGGCAAAACAGAAGGAATCAGCTTTAAAAACAATAAATGGTTTTGGTTTATCATATTGGCAACAATCAGTGGCGCTGCCAGTGGACTTTACGACAAACACTTATTACACAGGGTAGACAGGCTCGCTGTCCAATGCTGGTTCTCTATCTATCAAATCCTTTTAATGCTACCGATCATTTTGTTATTATGGTGGCCTAAAAGAAAAACATCTACACCATTTAACTTCAGATGGACTATCCCACTTATTGGAATCACATTAGTACTGGCCGACTACCTTTACTTCAAGGCAGTTAGCCAATCTGACGCTCTCATTTCGGTCATTTCTGCCATAAGAAGAGGCGGTGTAATTATTGCATTTGCTTTTGGTGCCCTTCTTTTTAAAGAGCAAAACATTAAAAAGAAAGCCTACTTCCTAACAGGTATATTAATTGGAATAGCAATATTAATATATGGATCAACACTACCACGGTAGCGTACGTTTTCGGACACCTGTTTTGTCAATATCGTACACTTTTTAACACATAGCCTTAAACAAAAGAATACCTCATACATCAATATATCTGACACTTACAGAAATTGGCACACTAGTTGATTAATCCAAGCCGATTGTAACGACAATTAAATGTAATGCTAAACGCATAATAGCACAACAAACCTAACTTATTGCCCAGGAAAAATGAAGGTTTAATACACTCACAAAGAAAATGGCGATTTCTTTACTACATTATAATGATGAGGCGTTAGTCTTATTATTTTCTTCATTTAAAATCCAGGCGATCGCCTGAAGAATATTCACTAACACGGTTTCTAGTGTTTTGGCGATAAAGGTGCAATTTCTCTTCAGGCATGGAGGCTGTAACCCGACCCAAAGAGTTCAGCCTCTTTTTTTTTGCTCTCTTTTGAAAGCTCCCGCTCCCTTTAATTGTCAATAAACCTGTTAATAACAATTATTCTTAGAGGTTGGTGATACTAATAAAATTGATAATTTTGTAGCATTAAACTGAATTATATGCAGGATTTCTTGCACGCAAGTCATGACGAAGCTTTGCAAGCAATAGAGAGATATGAGAAGATGATCAGCGCTGATAAAATTGAATTTTTTGATGTGCATCAGATTGAAAGTATTTATGACTTTTATTTTGACAAAAACTTACCTGAACAGGCAGAAAAAATTCTTACCATTGGTCTCGCACAACACCCCAATTCATCGAGCCTATTAGTTAAAAAAGCCGTTCTGATAGCAGAAAATGGCGAATACGACGAGGCACTTAACATTCTAAAGGCTGTCGCACCAATCGAAAGCTCAAATACAGATGTAATGATGACATTGGGCTGGATAATGCTTCAAAAAAACAACATCCACAAAGCCATCAAATATTTTTGGAAGGCAGTTGATATAGCATATGAAGACAAAGCGGACATTTTACTCGAAATAAGTTACAACCTTAACCAACATGAACTTTATCTTGAGTCCATCAACTTCTTGAAAACATTACTGGAAGTTGAGCCGAATAATGAAAATGGACTTTTTGAATACGCCTATTCTCTCGATAAAGTGCTTGAATATGAAAAAAGCATAGAAGTATATAAAAAGCTACTTGATGTAAATCCGTTTTCAGAAAACGGGTGGTATAATATAGGCATCATTCATAATAAGCTGGGCAATTATTTTGAAGCTTGTAAAGCATACGATTTTACTATAGCTATCAACCCTTACCATGAAGAGGCCTACTTCAATAAAGGCAACAGCCTTGTTCAATCAGGTTGCTTTAAAGAAGCGATCGATTCATACACCGAGCACATTACTCACAGCAAAGATATTGGACTTACTTACCAATATATTGCCGACTGCTGGGAACAACTCGGCAACTATGATATGGCTATTCGATTTTATCAAATCACGATCAAAATTTTACCAAAACAAGCGGATGCCTGGTACGGCATGGGAACCACATTGATGGAAAAGGCCAACTTCAGTAGTGGCTTACAAGCTATAGACCAAGCCATATCAATTAATCCAGTCAATGCCGATTACTGGTTTGCTCATGCCCGCGGACTGTTTGAGCTTGACAAAGCTGAAGATGCGAGCCGAAGTCTTGAAAACGGACTTAACATTGATCCAAATGAATTAACAGGCTGGTTTGAATTATTGAAACTGAAAATTGTACTTAATGACAATTTCGATATTGCCGATTATACAAATACATTAACAGAAAGGTATAACGAAACTGCTGCGGTGCACTATCTTTCTGCCATTGCACAATATCATTACCTAAAAAACACTCCTCTTGCCTTAATTGCCTTAGACAATGCTCTCAATATAGATACGGATGGCCTAAAAGACATTGAAGAAGATTATCCTGACTTCCTTAAAGATGAGGCAATACAGCAAGTAATCAAATCAAGATCAGAACAAGAATAAAACCAATGAACAACTCGATTTCTTCATTTATAAAAACAGCAATAAAAGGCGCTGCCATGGGAGCTGCCAATGTCATTCCCGGCGTTTCGGGTGGTACAATAGCACTAATTACAGGTATTTTTGAACGCCTGATCAATGCTATAAAATCATTTAATGGAACAGCCTTGCAACTATTAATAAAACGTGATTTTAAGGCATTAGCACAGCACATTGACCTATATTTTCTTATTGCACTATTTACAGGGGTAGGCATTGCTGTATTAAGCCTTGCAAAGCTTTTTGATTATTTGTTTATCAATTACCCGATTTACATCTGGGCCTTTTTCTTTGGTCTGGTTTTAGCTTCTGTATATTTTGTTGGCAAGACCGTAAAGCATTGGTCAGCTTCAGCCTCCATTAGCCTGATTGCAGGGACAGCAATTGCTATTTCTTTTACAGTACTAACCCCAGCCAGTCAAAATGACTCATTCCTATACCTGATTCTATGTGGTGTTGTTGCAATTTGTAGCATGATATTACCAGGCTTATCAGGATCGTTTGTCTTGATTCTATTGGGCAATTACCAATTAGTAATGATTGATGCGATTAATAATTTGTCCTTTCAGATTTTATTGCCCGTTGCGATAGGGGCAGGTGGCGGACTCATTGCTTTCTCCCATTTTTTATCTTGGTTATTAAAGAAATATCATAATCAAACCATTGCTCTGCTAACTGGATTTATCGCAGGTTCATTAGGCATATTGTGGCCATGGAAGGATGCAGTTACCCAGCAATTTGGAGACAAAATTAAAACAGTTAAGTTCGATTATTATCAGCCAGAGCTCAATTCTGAGTTTTATATTGCGGTGTTTTTTGTTATTTTAGGTATAGCAAGTATTACCATTACTGAATTTTTAGCGACCAAGAAAAAATAGCATTATGAAAACGTTTGGCCTGATAGGATTTCCTTTAGCACAGTCATTTTCACAAAAATATTTCACTCAGAAGTTTAAGGATGAAAATATAGATGCTCGTTACCTAAACTTCGAAATGGAAGATATTAACGAACTACCTGAACTATTAGAGCACCATGCTTATATTGCAGGATTTAGCATCACCATTCCTCACAAAGAAAATATCTTTAAATATTTAAATGAGTTTGATGCATCAGCGCGGGATATTGAAGCCTGTAATGTAGTGAAGGTAACATGGAAAAATAAGACTCCCATCCTCAAAGGCTACAACACCGATGTTATTGGATTCGCTGCCTCCATAAAGCCATTATTAAAAGAGCATCATAATAAAGCTTTGATTTTAGGAACCGGCGGTGCGGCCAAAGCAGTAGCCTATGGTCTTAAAAATCTTGATTTAGATTACAAGTATGTATCCCGAAATAAGAAAACAGACTCTTTAACTTATTCCGAGCTGAATAAAGACATCCTTGATGAATTCCAGGTTCTGGTTAATTGCACACCCCTGGGCATGTACCCAAACACCGATCAATGCCCTGAGCTTCCATACCACCTATTATCAGATAAGCATTTACTTTATGACCTTACCTATAATCCGGAGACTACTCAGTTTATGAAAAATGGACTGACACATGGAGCATCTGCTAAAAACGGACTTGAGATGCTTCACCTTCAGGCCGAAGCAGCATGGAAAATATGGAATGAATAACATATCCATCAACCACTATTGAGCAACAAATAATCGTCATAAGTGAAGGTTTATCCTTATTTAAACGGAGGAAAACGCTTCACTTTTGATTTAAACATCCCTTCGGGGTATTCG
The DNA here is from genome assembly GCA_022361295.1 of Bacteroidales bacterium. Taxonomy (GTDB): domain Bacteria; phylum Bacteroidota; class Bacteroidia; order Bacteroidales; family Marinilabiliaceae; genus Carboxylicivirga. The sequence goes on along the minus strand of JAKSBD010000416.1, from coordinate 11,584 downwards.
ACATCTACCAAAAAAAGCGCCTGGCCTGGAACTGAAGTGCCAGCCTTGCCCCTATCCTTATCCTCTATTACTTTTCTGAATTGTTCAATGGTTATTTTATCACGTCCTACCTCCAGTAACGTACCTACAATAGCACGAACCATATTCCTCAAAAAACGATCAGCCTTAATCACAAAAACTGCTCCATCTTCAGAAGGTTCCCATTTCGCATAAAGTATTTTGCAGTTATTTGTCTTCGTTTCAGTATGCAATTTACTAAAGCTTGTAAAATCCACATATTCAAAGAGCACCTTAGCCGCCTCGTTCATCTTATCTATATCCACCTTATAAAAGGGTCTAAAACTAAAGTCTTTTACAAAAGGATTCTTCTCGGTTCGCAAGTAATAGTGATAGGTACGGGCAGTTGCATGAAAACGACTATGCGTCTCCTCATCCACTTTCTGAACAGAGTAAACAACCACATCATTGCCAACTATACGATTTAGCTTATAAACGAGGTGCTCTGTATCTGCAAGCGGTGTATCACAATCAAAATGCGCAACAAAATAAGAAGCATGAACACCTGTATCCGTTCTACCACACCCCACCACATTAACATCCCTTCTCAGTACTTTATTTAAAGCATCATTCATCACTTCCTGGACACTGATAGCATTTGGCTGAATTTGCCAGCCATGAAACATTGAACCATTATAAGCCAATTCAATAAAGTACCTGTACATTCTCTTAATTTTTCTCGGCGCCAAAGTTACTAAAATAAGCTGCCTGAAGAGCAACTTTGTTAACCTTGACATCATTTAAGCAAATAACTAACTTTAATAAACCTGTCTTTGAAGGGTTCATTATAAAAATGTCTAACCAATAAAACTACACCATGGAAACACTACACAACACTACTATTCAAACAGATACAGTCCCAATCATAGCAGTTCTTGATAAATTAATAAAATCGCAGGAGAAAGGAAATCTTAAAGAGTTTTCAACTTGCTTTGCACAAGACGAACACACAGTAAATATTGGAACAGATCTGGATGAAATATGGTACGGCTGGACAGCGTTTTACGAATGGATGACCACTGCCATTACAAACAAACCCGATTACACAATCGCCTCAAAAGACACCCGTATCCACCTTAATAAAAACAAAGACGTTGCCTGGTACTCTCAACTCCTTGATACCTGTTTCGAAACAAAAGGTGAACCATTCAGGCTAGAAGGTTTCAGACACACAGGTGTTTTGGAAAAAAGAGACAAAACCTGGCTAATTGTACAGAGTCACATTTCAATACCCGATAACACATTACCCAATCTGAATACATAAAATGATTGTACTTATTTTAATTAACATACTTTACGGCTACACTTTTCAGAACTATACTTCGATGCGGGCAAATATGGTCGAAAATCAGATTATAAGCAGGGGCATCACGCACCAGGCAACTATTGCTGCCATGCAAAAAGTACCTCGTCATATGTACGTTCCAGATGAATTTCAAACTTTTGCCTACGACGATCGCCCTTTGCCTATAGGAAACAACCAAACCATTTCACAACCATACATTGTAGCCTACATGACCGAACAACTTAACTTAAAGCCATCTGATAAAGTTCTTGAAATTGGCACGGGCTCTGGATATCAGGCTGCAATACTAGCCGAAATAGTTAATAAAGTATTTACCATAGAGATCATCAAACCTCTTGGACAAAGAGCAGCAACAACCCTTAAAAACGAAGGGTATACCAATGTATTTTGTCGTATTGGCGATGGCTATCATGGCTGGAAAGAACAACAACCATTCGATGCTATTATAATAACAGCTTCACCACCCGAAGTTCCGGAAGCTCTATTTAATCAACTATCCGATAAGGGCCAGTTAATTGCTCCCGTCGAAGAAAACGGCCAGCAATTCCTGGTTTTATATACAAAGAGTAAAAACAAGATTAAAAGCAAACGACTACTTGCCGTACGTTTTGTTCCATTTACAAGAGACAAACAGTAAACAAATACTAATCAAATGATGTTATAATGAGGTATTCAACATTTTAAACAACAAAAAGAATTATGAAACTTATTCTAACAACTCTATTTTTGACTATAATCTGCATCACAGCAAGTGCGCAAGAATCATTTTACGATTTTGAAGTATCAACTATTGATGGCAAAGTCTTTAATTTATCAGAACTTAAAGGCAAGAAAGTAATGGTAGTGAACGTTGCCAGCAAGTGCGGCTTAACTCCTCAATACGAGCAATTACAGAAAGTTTATGAACTATATGGCGGTGATGACTTTACAATAATCGGATTTCCGGCTAACAATTTTATGAAGCAAGAGCCAGGCACCAATGAGGAAATAGCAACATTCTGTGAAAAAAATTACGGTGTTACATTTATGATGATGAGTAAAATATCAGTTAAAGGCGACGACATTCACCCCCTTTATGAATGGCTGACAACTGGTGAGTTAAACAACTTTGAAGACAGCAAAGTAAAATGGAACTTCCAAAAATACCTGATTAATGAAAACGGTGAGATTGAGAAAGTGATTTCTCCAAAAACCAAACCAGATGATAAAGAGATAATTGATTGGATAACATCATAAAAACACGTATGATTGGGAAAGTTACCGGCTTCAGATTACTACTATCTTTTATGCATTTCTTTCTGTAACTCCGGTAGCTTTTCTTCCTAAACTTAAAAAGGTCGATGCATAACATCGACCTTTTATTTTATTAATATGAGGCTCTAACTTAGTTTAACCCACGTTTGTTTAATAACGGCTCAAGTGAAGGCTCCTGCCCTCTGAACTTACGGTACTGAACCATCCCTTCGTCATCTCCGCATTCTGACAAGCAATGCTGACGGAACTTAGCTGCCAATTCCTTATTGAAAATATCACCGCTTTGTTTAAAAGCATCAAAAGCATCAGAATCAAGTACAGCTGCCCAAATATACACGTAGTAACCAGCTGCATAATAATCACTACTAAAAATATGACTAAAGTATGTTGAACGATACCTTGGAATAATTTCATCAATCAAACCAATATTATCCATAGCTGCTTTTTCAAAATCAACAGTATTCTCAACAACATCTCCAGCTTTTAAGTTATGCCAGTTAAGGTCCAGCAGCGAAGCCGCCAGGTACTCAACTGTGGCAAATCCCTGGTTAAAGTGACCACTCTTCTGAATCTTCTCAATTAAATTATCAGGAATTACCTCACCTGTTTTATAATGACGAGCATAATGACGCATTACCTGTGGTTCTGCTGCCCAGTTCTCCATTATCTGAGAAGGCAACTCCACATAATCCTGAGGTACAACACCTGCAGTACGACTAAATTCACCAGCTGTAAATAAAGCATGCAGGCCATGACCAAACTCATGAAACAAAGTACTTACTTCATCAAATGTTAATAAGGCAGGCATATCACCCGTTGGCGCTGTAAAATTACATACTAAAGAAACCAAAGGCGAAATCTTTTTGCCATCCTTGGTAATTGACTCGCGGAAACTCGTTTGCCATGCCCCAGGACGCTTACTGCTACGTGGATGATAATCAAGATACAACAAGCCAACATGCTCTCCACTAGCTTCTTTCACCTCAAACACCTCTACATCCGGGTTATAAATCTGAATATTATCAATATTTGTAAATGTTACTCCATACAACTGATTTGCTACCCAAAACATTCCGTCACGCACATTTTCTAACTTGAAATATGGTGTTATTTCCGACTCATCAAGGTCATATTTCGCTTTTCTCAACTTTTCAGCATAATACCACCAGTCCCATGATTGCAATTCAAATTTTCCACCTTCACGATCGATTATTTGCTGCATTTCCTTCAATTCCTGCTTCGCAACTTTTAAAGCCGGCTCCCAAAGCCCCATCAAGAATTCATCAACATTTTCAGGTGTTTTAGCCATGTTGACATCAATTGCATAATCAGCATGCGTATCATAACCCAACAGTTTAACACGCTCACTGCGCAACATAGCCATTTTACGAGCAATTTCCTTGTTGTCAAATTCATTATCATTATTACCCCTCATAAAGTAACCACGATAAATCTCCTCACGTAAATCGCGATTATCGGCGTATTGCAAAAATGGAATTAAACTAGGCTTTTGAAGGGTAAACATCCACTTACCTTCCATCCCATTCGCTTTAGCTGTTTCAGCAGCAGCTGAAACTACACCTTCAGGCAGTCCAGCAAGATCTGCTTCATTATCAATTACCAACTTGAAATTACTGTTCGTTTCTTCCAATTGATTCTCACTAAACTTAAGCTGCAAATTAGATAACTCTTCATTTAGTTTTTTTAATTTCGATTGATCCTCAACTGATAACTCAGCTCCGTTTCTTACGAAATCATTGTAATATTTCTCGGTCACACGTTTCTGAGCAGCTGTTAAATCCATGGCATCGCGCTGTTCATAAACAGCTTTTACTTTTTTAAACAAGCCCATATTCATTGAAATATTATCTGAATGCTTGGTTAATAAAGGCGTTACCGTTCTGGCAATCTCCTGCATTTCATCAGTCTTATCCGTTCCGTAAACATTAAAAAAGACAGCACTTACTTTATCCAGTAATTCACCTGAACGATCATAAGCCAAGATTGTATTTTGAAAATCAGGTGTATCTGAATTATTAACAATTACATCTATTTCCTTTACCTGCTCTTGCATTCCTTCCTCAAAGGCAGGCATATAATGCTCTACTTTAATAATATCAAAAGGTGGTGTTTGAAACGGCGTTTCATACTCCGTAAAGAATGGATTCATACTTTCTGTAGTCTTTGTCTTTGTTTGACATGCACTTACCAGCACCAGAAGCGCCAGTAAAACGCTAAATAATTTATTCATTGTAACTTGATTTTGATTGGATTTCATTATTGCTATTAATTAAGCTCGAAACCCAAAAGTATAAAAAAAAGACATCCCTAAATGAGATGTCTTTATGTTTTGCAACTTATTAATTCGAGTTATGATTTCAATTGCGCTTCAATTTCTTTTATCTGTCCTTTGAAATCTTTATCTGTTTCAATTAGATTATTGATTGCTTTACATGCATGCAACACTGTTGCGTGATCTTTCTTACCTATTTTTGCACCAATTGTAGATAGTGACGAATTAGTCAATCCTTTGCTAAAGAACATAGCTATCTGACGGGCCTGTACAATTTCACGTTTACGAGTTTTTGACTGTAATATATCCAGCTCAAGACCAAAATAATCACATACCGTCTGAGATATTGAGTCAATTGATAATTCTTTAGTCGTCTTTTTAACCAGTTTATCAATTATCTGTTTAGCAGTTTCGAAAGTTATTTCTTTCTTATTCAAGGTAGCCTGAGCTAACAATGAGATCAATGCCCCTTCTAACTCTCGTACATTGTTTACCACATTACTGGCAATATAGTATATTACCTCCTCCGGAACGGACAAGCCGTCTTTATAAATCTTCTTATTAAGGATTGAAACCCTGGTTTCAAAATCAGGAATCTGCAAATCAGCAGACAACCCCCATTTAAATCTCGACAACAACCTGTCTTCCATACCCTGCAATTCAACCGGAGCCTTATCGCATGTCAAGATCAACTGCTTGCCAGACTGATGTAAATGATTGAAAATATGAAAGAATGTATTTTGCGTTTTCGTTTTTCCTGCAAACTCCTGTACATCATCAATAATCAAGACGTCAATCATCTGATAAAAGTTCAGGAAGTCGTTTTGTGAGTTATTTCTTACTGAGTCAGTAAACTGAGTTTGAAATTTGTTAGCATTAACATACAATACAGTCTTTTCTGGCATATTTCTTTTAACATCAATACCAATTGACTGTGCTAGGTGAGTTTTACCTAAACCGGAATTACCATAGAGGAACAATGGGTTAAATGCTGTTTTACCAGGATTTTTAGCTACAGCCAAACTTGCACTGCGCGCCAATCTATTACATTCACCCTCAACAAAATTCTCAAAATTATAATCGCCGTTGAGCTGAGGATCAACACTCAGACGTTTAATTCCCGGTATTACGAAAGGATTACGAATATCTGGCTTTTCCTGATTATTAACACTTACAGGTCGATTACGAAGGTCTGTTTTGTTACTTGTTGGAAAATTCAATGTGTACGGACGCTGATTAGCCACATGTGCATTATCCATCACCACATTATATTCTAGTTTCGCATTGCTGCCAAGTTCCTTTCTAAGCGTCTTACTTAATAAGTCAATATACTGCTCTTCGAGGTACTCATAAAAGAAAAGACTAGGCACCTGAATCGTTAAAACGTCTTTATCGATTTTAACAGGTACAATAGGCTCAAACCAGGTTTGGTAACTAATCTGAGGTATATTATCCTTTATAACATTCAGGCAATTACCCCAAATTCTTTTGTAATCGACTTCCATTCTTTCTGTTTCCTTTATAGAATTATGTTTGCTAACTATCTTAAATGCGAAAACAAAAATTGTGAAAAAATAAATGAAAAAAAAACATACTAAAGCTTGACATTTTAAAACAAAAGATTTGATACCTAGAAATCAAGCAATTAAAGCTAATCGCAACAATCTGTTGATTTATTGACACTTATGTCCTTTAGGAAACTTTTAGTTAACATACCAAATGCCCTGTTTTTAAACCCTTTGTGCGTTTCCTGAGTGGAAGCTCAATTTTTTACAAATTTTTTTTTTGAAACAACTGCTTTACAGTATGAATATTTATTACCATCTGTTTTTCAGGGCTTTTTTAAGGCTGATCGGCACACCATTTTCAAGGGCAACAATTTTAGATTCGTCATAGATTTGCTTTACTTCATCTAAAATTTTCTCAGCTTCGTCAAAATCGGTTGTTTGACCACAGGTATAAATATACTTCGATTTGCGATAATCTTCATAAATTCTAATTTCACTATCCGGTATTTTATTACCCAAATCAAGTGGTCTTTTCGACTCTTTAATTACCACCTCAAAAACAATTCCTCCAACACCAAATGCCTGATCACTTACAACAACCTTTTTACCCATATTTATGGCCGAGAAAGACACGTAACGGTTGGGATTATGCCTGACATCAATTAATAATCGATTGAGATTCTCACTGGCATCAGCTAAAGAATTATATAACTCTTCATCTTTCATCAGCTTACCCAAGGAGCCACTACCGGCATTAATACTATCAATAAGCAGGTTCACACTTTGTAATGTTGCATTTAAGTGCCCTACTGTTTGGTCAATATTGGCAGCTTCCAGTTGATTAGTAAATTTCTCAAGATTAGAAAAAGTAGAATCGATATGAGGACGTTGAGAAGACAGCATTGCAATAAGTGAATCTGTACGCTGAAGCATCACTGAAACATCTCCATCATCCTCCATTTTCTTTGCCAGGTTACGACTTATAGATTCAAAGTTTTGCATAGAACGCTCAAGGTTATACATACTGGAGCTAAATCGGCCTTTTTCCTCTCCGAACATTTCGCCAATATTTGTCAAAACGGTATCAAGTTTTACAATAAGGCGCTCTGTTTTATCTTTTAATGGCAGCACTTCCATACTCATTTTATCAGCAAGGTCTCCCATTACTGATGTATTCATTGTATCACCAACTGCCAATAAATCTGTACTGGTTCCACCAATAAACTGCACTCCTTTTGAGCCCATTAAGTCTAAACTATATATCTGTGCCTTAGAATCGGCTGGTATCAAGATTTCATCAAATAAGGAAAATGTAACCAAAAACCGATTGGGTTGATAAGGATGAAAATCAATATCTCGAACAGAACCTATCTTAAACCCGCGGAAGAAGACAGGACTAGCCTTGGTTAGACCGTCAATTCGATCATAAACCCCATAATAAGACTTTCCTACTTCTATAATATTACGCCCCTTGAGAAAGTTAAATCCCCACACTACGATCAAAAAAGCAATAAATACTGTTACTCCTATCTTAACTTCTTTCTTCATTATTGAGTTATTTGGTTTTTGTACATTGCTGTTTTCGAAAGGCAATATACCAAAAATGCAGTGAAAATGTTTAAATCTTAGTTTTGCTGCTTCTGATATGCCCTGGCTTCACTTAATCCGATTTTGACATCACCCTTAAAAGCTATAATAAAAGCATCAGACACCCGACTCCTTACTTCCTTCAATGACTTTAATATAGTCGAATAATCAGAACTACATTGGGTAGTATATTTATAGCGTTCACCATCTTTAAACTCCCATACATCATCAAATTTTTTATATATCTGAGTCCCTTCTTTTATCTTCTTTTTCGATGAAGCTACCTGTATTCTGTAGTTAACTTCTTCTGCTTCTTTCTCATCAGCTCGTCTTGCAATATCTTCCATTTTGCTTTTAGCGTCAAACTCTTCCTTATAATCTCTTACCGCTCTAAAAATGGCTGAGGCCATATAAGTTTGTCCCTTTTCTGAAGCTATGAACTTTTCTTCTGAGCTATTGGTTAAGAAACCCAGCTCCACAAGCACACTCGGCATTGTAGCCTTTCTAAGCACCAGAAAACCAGCCTGCTTTACTCCTCTGTCGCGACGACCTACTCGTTGTTTAAACTGATTTTGAACCAATGAAGCCATCTGAATACTTTGATCGATATGAATATTCTGCATCAGCTCAAATATAATATACGATTCAGCAGAATTAGGATCAAAACCCTCATATGTAGTAGTATAATCTTCCTCCAATACAATTACAGAGTTTTCCATCTTAGCTACTTCAAGGTTTTCTTTGGTTCGATGGAGACCCAGTACAAATGTTTCAGCACCATAAATTTTAGGTGTCGAAATAGCATTGGCATGTATTGATATGAATAAATCGGCCTTACTTTTGTTGGCAATTTCGGCCCGCTTATTTAAAGGCACAAATACATCCTTTTGACGCGTATAAACCACTTTTACATCAGGTAAATATTCATTTATATATGAACCAAGCTTTAAGGCTACATTTAAAACAATGTCTTTTTCCCTGGACGTTTTACCAACTGCCCCCGGATCCTTACCTCCATGTCCGGCATCAATCACAACAGTTTTGAACTGCATTGCATCCTGTCCTTCACTTGCTAAAGTGTTAAAAAGAAATAAAACACTTATCCAGATGAAAAATTTGAGACGTGTACTAAGTAAATAAATTGTCATACTTTTACGTTATTACTGTTCAAAAATAGAAAAATTATACACACTTAAAAAAAGCAATGCTTAAGGCATATTTTACAGAGAGAGCCTGCATGTGCGCAATTTTTGACTATTTTTGTGAACGCTTGAAAAAAATACCACTTTGACACTAATTAGACATAAAGCATACAAGACGCTCAAAACTATCGCATTATCATTTGCCATAATGAGCCTCTCGCATACCTATTCTCCTGTCCATGCACAAGAGAGCAACCTGCCACGCATGGAAGAACAACAATCTGAAGCAGCCGACACTACTAAAAAAGAGTCTGGTTCCTTTATTATTGATGCCGAAGTTGAATATAGTGCGAAAGATTCCATACGCCTTGATAATGAAAATCAAAAAACCTATATGTATGGTGACGCGCAGGTAAGTTATCAGGATGTTTTACTAAAAGCCCATACCATAGTTCTGGACATGGACAGCAGTACGGCCCTTGCATATGGAACAGTTGACTCTCTGGGTAACGAAATAGGTCTGCCTGTATTTACCGATCCAAGCGGTGAATATACCATGCGCCGCATGAAGTACAACTTTAAGACTGAAAAAGCCATTATAGAGCATATTGTTACTGAACAAGGAGAAGGATTTGTAGTTGGTAATAAAGCAAAAAAAATTGAGGACAATTCCTACTGCATGAAAGATGCCAAGTATACAACTTGTGATCACCATGATCATCCTCACTTTTATCTAAACTTAACGAAAGCAAAAGTAATTCCAGGCAAAAAGACAGTTACGGGACCTGCTTATCTTGTCGTTGAAGATGTTAAACTTCCCATTTTAGTTCCCTTTGCCATTATACCAACAACCAGCTCCTATAGTTCAGGGTTCTTATTCCCCTCATACCGTGATGAACAAGTCAGGGGATTTGGTTTGACCGATGGAGGATACTACTGGGCTGCCAGTGACTATTTTGACTTTATGGTTAAAGGAGATATTTTCACCAATGGCTCATGGGCAGTAAGGACCGGAACAAATTACAAGGTCAGGTACAAATACAGCGGACGCTTTAACTTCCAGTATATTACCAACATTTTTAGTGAGAAAGATTTGCCTGATTATAGCAAAACCAAGGATATGGCTATTAACTGGACACACCGCCAGGATGCCAAGGCCAATCCGTTTCAAACCTTCTCAGCAAGTGTTAACTTCTCAACCAGTTCATTTGACCAAAATAACATCAATAACCTTTATAACCCTGCTAATAACAACATTTCAACCAACACCAAGCGATCAAGTATTTCATATAGTAAACGCTGGGCCGGCAAACCGTATAACTTTTCTGCCAACTTGCTACACTCGCAAAACAGCAGGGATACAACCATTGACTTAACAATTCCCGACTTAACTTTCACGGTTAACCGATTCTATCCGTTTAAAAAGAAAAACAAGGTTGGCACAAAAGAAAATATGCTCGAGAAAATAAGCCTTTCTTATACGGGTAATTTAAAGAACTATGTTCATGCTAAAGAATCGGAGCTTGGTATAGATGGTGAGAGCCTAGCCAATCAATGGCAAAATGGTGTTCGACACAGTGTTCCTGTTGCTATGAACCTTAAATTCCTGAAGCATTTTACAGTAACACCTTCATTTAATTACACCGAGCGCTGGTATTTGAAGAAAATAGAAAAAGGATATGACGAAGAGTCCCAAACAATAGTTAATACAGATACCATCAACGGTTTTAACCGGGTTTATGACTATAGCTTTAGTGCAGGTACCTCAACTAAAGTTTACACTTTTTTCAAACCCTGGAAAAAACTATTCGGCGATAAAGTGGATGCGATCCGCCACGTTGCAACGCCATCGGTTTCCATGTCCTATCGTCCCGATTTTGGCGACACCAAATATGGCTATTACGATTGGTTTGAATACTATGATGAGGATCGTGACGAAATTGTTCGACACGACTATTCCTACTATGACGGTGCACTATATGGCACACCAGGACGAGGCAAATCGGGTTCAATGAGCATGAGTTTAGGCAACACGCTTGAAATGAAAGTTAAAAGTGACAAGGATACAACCGGCTTTAAAAAACTTAAAATACTGGAGAGCTTAAACTTCAGCACGAGCTATAACTTTCTTGCTGACTCATTAAAGTGGCAACCAATTAATATGACTGGACGAACAAAGCTATTTGGAACTAACGTTAATTTTGGAGCACGTTTTGACCCTTATGCTATTGATACAACAAGCACTGGACAACCAATCAGAGTGAATAAATCTGTATGGTCACAACAAGGTAAGTTGCTTCGTCTGGAAAGCGCCAATCTAAGTTTCGGACTTAATTTCGGATCTGATACTTTTAAGAAAAAGGATAAAAAACAAACAGATCCAAACGATTCAGAAGAAGATCCGGATGCACTACCACCTGATCCAATGAATGATCAG
>JAKSBD010000481.1 GCA_022361295.1 Bacteroidales bacterium | reverse complement strand
GGCGAGGCTTTTTTTGATGTGGTCCGCGATACGCTTCGACCATTTGTAATTAAAGCAGGAATGGGCGGTGTACGTGTTTTGGGAACCAGCTTCAATGTCAAAATCTCTAATTCAACAGATGTAACAGTTGATGTTGAATCGGGCCTGGTGGAATTATTTTATCCTGTGGTAGATTCAAAAGATACGTTGCGACTAAAGCTTAAGGCTGGTGAGAGAGGAATACTTTTACATCAAAGCAATAGTCTGACCAGCAGAATATCTACACCTTCATCTCTATTTTGGATGGATAGAACGCTCATTTTTAAGAATAAACCTTTGCAGGATGTATTTGATGTGCTGGAACAGTGCTATGATATTCAGATCAGCTGTGACGACAATAATATCAATCTAACCAATTTATCATCTACTTTTAAAGATAAGGAAGTCAATGAAGTGCTTGATGTGATTGCCGCTACATTTGATATTGCCTATCAACAACAGGGTAATACTTACCGAATCTACAGACCTTAAAGAATGAAGTTACTGAGAAGCCTTTTATTGCTAGTATTTCCTATTATAACATACGGTCAAAACTACCTTGAAATGCCGGTATCTGTGCAAATGCAAAACGCATCTGTGGTATCGGTATTTAACGAACTGGAAAATCAGCTTGCTTTTAATTTCTCATACGAAGCGCAATTGATTGATAATTCGAAAAAGGTGAGTTTGAACGAACAAAATAAAGCACTTAAAAAAGTCTTAAAAAAAGTACTGGGTAAAGATTACGATTACAAAGTGGTTGGTACGCATGTGATCATACAAAGCAGCTTGCCCTCGTTAGATAAACGTGGAGGGCGTTTCACGTATAGCGGACAGGTAGTGGGACCAGACAACCAACCTGTGGAAAATGCCATTGTTTATGAGGCCAACCGTCAGACAGCTTCTATTACCAGCTACGATGGTTATTATAACTTTAATTTTCGGGACAAAAACCATCCTGTAGCTCTAAATATCAGTCATACCGGCTTTAGGGATACTGTAATATATGTGAGCCCTGGACAAACGCAAGAAGTACGAATTATTCCATTACCCCAACAACGCACCATTCCAAGTAACTTTAAAGCTTTGGAAGGTAAAAGCGGCACGGCATTGGCAAGTGCTGATCTGCAAACCATGAGAGATATAAAACTGGTTAAGTTTATGGTGAATGATGAAGCACTCTATGTTTCCAACAACCTGAATGCATTTAACTGGCAATCGGCACAGGTATCGCTGTTACCGTATGTTGGCACCAACGATTTAATGAATGGACTGACTACCAATAATGTATCACTCAATGTTATTGGCGGTTATACTGCGCAGATTGAAGGTGCTGAGTTTGGTGCGGTCAGTAATTTTATTCAGAATGATGTTATTGGATTTCAGGCTGCCGGAGTAAGCAATGTGGTTGGAAAAAATGTGGTCGGATTTCAAGCCGCCGGCGTTGCCAGTGTTATCCTGGGTAATCTGGAGGGTGCACAAGCCAGTGGCGTTTTTAACCGTGTTAAAGGCCATCATACAGGAGCTATGATAGCAGGTGTGGCAAATATCTCTGAAGGAGGTAACAATAATCCATCCCTAAAAGGGCTTAACTCACAAATTTCAGGTGTTGCCAATGTACATTTAAATGACACAACAAACCTTCAGATTACATCTGTCTGGAACCAGGCCGAACAGGTAAACGGGTTTCAAATTAGTGCCCTATGCAACTATACAAAAAAACTTAATGGACTTCAGATTGGTATTATTAACATTGCCGACACCATTGAAAACGGACTTCCTATAGGGCTAATAAACATAGTGAAACATGGCTATCGGGTTATTGAATTTTCAACTAATGAAACATTTCGCTTTAATGCGGCTTTTAAAACAGGTGGTAATCATTTTTATAGTTTTTTATCAGCAGGAATTGATAAATATATAAGTGCCGGATACGGTTTCGGCTATACAAGTAATTATAAAAAGAAAACCTCTATAAACTTCGACTTAAGCGGAGCAGGTGTTTTTGACCTGAATGCCGAAACCAATAGTTATATGGGTACCTTATACCGTGCTCAACTGGGACTTAATTATCGTTTTGCCAAACATCTGAGTTTATCTGTTGGTCCTGCATTTAATTTTTTACATGCTTTCAATGATACCGGTAGCACACCTCCTGATATAATATCCAAACCAGGTGGTGTTTACTACGGACAATACTACCTTGAGAAATCGCTAAGTTCTCAATCAAATCAAAGTTGGTTTGGCTGGCATTGTAGTGTTAGATTCTGATCCATAATTATACACTACTTCAAATTAAAAAATTGAATATCCGTAATTGTGTTTCTTCCGGTTCTGCGGAACAAGCTGTGTTCTTCTTCAATGCTTAAATGCGGACAATCATTTTAAAAAATCTACTTTTTTTAATTACTGAATGGGGGTACTTCAAAAAACACTTGTCATCCTGATGTAAAACAGAAAACAAACATTAAAAATTATAACGATGACAAGATCAAGACTAACAACTCTAACACTGCTTTTATTAATTGTATTGGGATTAAATGCTCAGGAATCCACAGCTCCAGCCCAGGTAACGTTTGCCTATCCGATAGGTACAAATGGTCAGCAATCAAAAGATATTTCAAACCGCTTTTCTTTTAATGTACTCTACGGGGTTAACGGTGGAGTTAAAAGTTTTGAACTGGGTGGAATTGGTAATCAAAATCACGGTGATGTACATGGATTTCAACTGGCAGGTATTACAAATATTACCGAAGGTAACAGTTCTGGTGCGGTAGTAAGTGGTATTGCCAATGTAACTACTGAAAGCACCAGTGGAATGCATATTGGAGGAATTGCCAACATTACACAAAGTAAAGCCAGTGGAATGCAGATGGCAGGTATCACAAACATAAATGGTGAGGAAACAAAAGGTTTTATGCTGGCAGGATTAGCCAATGTGGCCGCTGGCGATATGACTGGTTCACAAATTTCGTTTATCAACAGCACACATGGACATATGAATGGTTTTCAGCTTGGATTTGTGAATTTTGCCAATAAACTAAAGGGTTTTCAATTGGGCTTTGTTAATGTGACTGATAGTATTGATGGAGCATCTCTTGGTTTTATTAGCTACGCCCGCAATGGTTATTTTGCCTTTGAAGCAAGTAACAGCGAGGTTATGTATGCTAATATCAGCTATAAAATGGGTAGTACTCCAAGTTTATATAATATCTACACAATGGGTTACACTCGTTACAACAGCAAAGATGTTTACAGCTATGGTCTTGGCTTAGGAACCTTAATTCCACTTCATAAACGCCATTCACTAGCCATTGAAGGTATCACCAATCAAATGGCATACGATGATGACTGGAGCAAGTTAAACATGTTAAACAAACTGAATCTGACCTATCAGTTTCATTTAACCAAACGTATTTCGCTGGTTGGAGGACCATCTCTGAATTTTTATATAACCGAGTTTGAGGTGGATGGTAAATATGGCACACTTGATATGCCTAAAACCATTTGGGACCATAAAGGTGATCAAAACATGCACTACATGTGGATCGGATATAACATGGGGATAAACATCAGGTTATAATAAGCTGACGGCAATATATACGGTATATATTATCACAAAGACTTTAAGAACAATAAATAATTGTTCTTAAAGTCTTTGTGGTTCAGCTCGATATTTACTTCATTTATTCCTGATTATTGCCGCTAATAATATTGGAGACAGCCTTATATCGCGGAAATTGATCAAAGCATATCTTAGCGAATACCGTTATTGGAATAGAAAGAATTAAACCCGGAATGCCCCATATATAACCCCAGAACATTAACATCACCAAAATGATAATAACATTGACGGAAAATGTCTTTCCCATAAAAACAGGTTCAAGCACACCCCCCATTACTACCTGTACAGCTGTAATTGACAAAATAAAAAACAACAAAGTTCCGCTTGGATCTAACTCAACCAGGGCAAACAAGGATAGCATCACTACCGAAATAATGGAGCCTATCATCTGAACAAAGTTGATGGCAAAAGCAAATAAACCCCAAAAAACCGGAAAGCTAACATCGAAGAAAAGGCAAGCCAGCCCAAACCCAAGTCCTGTAAGCAAACTG
The DNA here is from genome assembly GCA_022361295.1 of Bacteroidales bacterium. Taxonomy (GTDB): domain Bacteria; phylum Bacteroidota; class Bacteroidia; order Bacteroidales; family Marinilabiliaceae; genus Carboxylicivirga. Next base: position 7,049 of record JAKSBD010000481.1, on the reverse strand, counting down.
ATAATAAACTTCACCTGAACGAACTTAATTATATCCTTCTCAACTCTTCTGAATGCCTTAACTGATGAGTACTTTACCTTGAACAGCGTGGAGTTTAACAGCTTTTCAAAATTCATAGATCCTGATAGTAATAGCACAACAAAAAATGCGGTTGTTAGTGTTAAAGACAGTGCATTACCAATAAAATCAATTGTTACACCAATATTATTGAGCATATTATTGCTCTTAAAGTAATGACTAAAGACTGTTTCTCCTTGCAGTCGGGTGATACCAAAAAAATCTTCAATGGAAACAATAACATCCACAATCTTTACTTCGGCCATTTTAAAAAACTGACTATCCGCCGATAGAATTTCCTGGCTGGAGAGTTTAATAAGTTCTCCACCCACCTTAAAAATACCGGTCATTATGAGTATCACTAATAGAATACTCATTGGCTTTGGTACCCTTTTTTTAGTTAACCATCGCATAATGGGTAAAAACAAAAGCGATATAAACATGGCCAATACCAAGGGTACAAATATAAAGGAGAGTACTTTAAGCAAATAAAAAGCAAAAGGTATGATAATAATTAATAGTAATCTATTGGTGGTTTTGAGGTCGTTCATCTTTATCAATAAATATTATTTATTTGCAAAGATACATGAATAAAACAAGGCTCATGTAAAAATTCAATTAACAAAAAATGGCTGCCTCATAATGAAGCAGCCACTTACTTAGTTGTTATACCAATATTACATTCAAATTGGTATTATTGATTGGGTATGAGGGTTCTGTTACTCTAAACCGCGCTGACGAAGTAAAGCTTCAATCTTTGGCTCACGTCCACGGAAGTTTTTATACATATCCATTGCATCAACCGTTCCACCTCTTTCAAGAATATTTTCACGGAATGATTTTGCTGTAGCCTGGTCATAAAGGCTTGTTTCTTTAAAAGCTTCAAATGCATCAGCATCCAATACACCTGACCATATGTAGCTGTAATATCCGGCAGTATAACCGCTACTTGCAAAAATGTGCATGAAATAAGTTGATTTGTAACGAGAAATAATCTCTGGAATAAGACCAATACTCTTTAGGTAATCTTCTTCAAACTGATTTACATCAATAGCTTTAGCTTCCTTTTGCGTATGGTAATTCATATCTAACAATGCAGCTGCAAGGTATTCGGTAGTTGCAAATCCCTGGTTGAATTGTCCACTGTTCTTAAGTTTTTTAACCAACTCATCAGGAATTACTTCTCCTGTTTTATAATGACGTGCATACTCTTTCATTACAGTAGGATCACCAGCCCAATTTTCCATTATCTGTGATGGTAACTCAACAAAGTCGCGAGGCACCGATGTACCAGATAAGCTTTGATAAGTACAATCGCTAAATAACTGGTGTAAACCATGACCAAATTCGTGGAACAGGGTAGAAGCCTCGTCAAAGCTTAAAAGAGCAGGCATATCACCCACAGGCTTTGAGAAGTTACAAACAATAGTTACAACAGGAGGAATTTCTTCACCACCTCGTCGGCTTTGCTTACGGAAAGCACCACACCATGCACCCTGCTTTTTGGTAGCGCGTGGATGCCAGTCCATATATAAAATACCTTTGTGCGAACCATCAGCCTCAGTTACTTTAAACACCTGTGCGTCGGCATGAGGTTTAGGAAACTCAGTTGTGATTTCTTCAAACTGTAATCCCCAAAGTTTTGTAGCAACAGCAAAAGCACCATCGCGTACATTGTTTAACTCAAAGTAAGGACGTACTTCACTTTCATCAAGGTCATATTTTTCCTGACGTACTTTCTCAGCATAGTACCACCAGTCCCATGATTGCAACTCAAAGCCGCCTTTTTCACGATCGATAATAGCCTGCATGGCAGCACGCTCCTTTTTAGCTACCGGCAATGCTCTGTCCCACAACTGCTCAAGTAACTCATATACCTTATCAGACGTTTTAGACATTCTCTCTTCCAACACATAGTCGGCATAAGTTTCATACCCTAACAGATTGGCTCTTTTTATGCGCAGGTTAACTATCTCTTCAATATTCTTCTTGTTATCAAGCTCATCGTTGTTGTTACCACGCATGTAATAACCTTTGTAAAGCTTTTCACGTAATTCACGCTTATCGGCATAAGAAAGGAATGGTAACATACTTGGCTTTTGTGTGGTAAAAACCCACTTACCTTCCATATCCATTTCTTTTGCTGTTTCGGCAGCACCAAGAATGGCAGACTCAGGTAAACCAGCTAAATCGGCCTCATTGTCAATAACCAATTTGAACTTATTGGTTTCATTCAACACATTTGTTGAGAATGAATTATAAAGCTCCGATAAACGCGAGTTAATCTCACGTAACTCCGCTTTTTTATCTTCGGGCAAACTAACACCACTTCTTACAAAACCTTTGTAAGTATCCTCAAGCAACATCATTTGCTCACCATTTAAGCCAAGCTCAGCTTTTTGGGCATAAACGGTATTTACACGCTCAAACAAGGCTGGGTTCAGACTGATATCATCACTATGTGCACTCATTTTTTTACCTACTTCAGGTGCAATTTTCATTATACCTTCAGTTCCGTGAGCCGATTTCAAGCTGTAATAAACCGACATAACTTCAGATAACATCTTGCCGGCATCATCAAGGGCAACAATGGTATTCTCAAAAGTAGCCACTTCACTATTGTTAATGATAGCATCAACTTCCTGCTTGTGTTCCGCCATTGCCTTTTCCATGGCAGGCAGGTAGTGTTCAGCCTCGATCTTATCGAATGGCGGTACGTTATAAGGTGTGTCGTATTTACTAAAAAACGGGTTCTCTCCGCTTTGTTCTGTTTTTTGTGGCGACTGGCAAGCCGAAAAGGCGAATACCATTGCCAGGGAAAGCAATAGGAATTGTCTCATCTGTTTTAAATTATTTTTATTATATACAGGTTGTCCATTGAAAGTGCTGCAATATATATAAAAATTGCAGATTGAAAGAAGGGTGGAATACTGTTTCAAAACATACCAAATTACCGGTATGTAAAGTCATAAGAACATGAACAATGCAATTAATATGCTGTTTAGTTACGGTAAGTTGATACCAATAAGGCTTAAATACCAAATATTACTCATTTTTTAGACCAACATTTTTAAGTAACATTGCCAAATAATAAAGATTAAATAAGCGATACAAGATGGTGAAGATTAGAGAAAAAAGGCTAAGACAAAAACCAGACTGGCTCAAGATACAACTCCCCAATACCGGCGATTACAAATGGATGCACAATACCATTCGTGATAATGAACTACATACCATATGTACAAGTGGCAAATGCCCTAATGCTGCCGAATGCTGGGCTGCCGGGACGGCCACCTTTATGATTTTGGGTGACATATGTACCAGAGCCTGTAAATTTTGTAATGTCAAAACAGGTAAACCCAATCCGGTTGATGTTAAGGAGCCATTACGAATTGCCCGTTCAATTGAAATAATGAAGCTTAAACATGCCGTTATCACTTCAGTTGATCGCGACGATTTAGAAGATGGCGGATCTGGTATTTGGGCAGCGACAATACGCAAAACAAAAGAGCTGAATCCTAATACTACCATGGAAGTATTAATTCCTGATTTTAATGGATTACACCATTTGATTCAGGAGGTAATGGATGCCAAACCTGAGGTTATTTCACACAACCTTGAAACGGTTCGTCGCTTAACACCTCAAATCAGAACCAAAGCCAAGTACGATTTAAGTCTCAAGGTGTTGAAGTACATAGCAGATAGCGGCATGGTAGCCAAGTCGGGTATTATGCTGGGTTTAGGTGAAAAAGAGGAAGAAGTATTTGAAACCATGGATGATTTGCTGAAAGCCGGTGTAACAGTTATGACCATAGGACAATACCTTCAACCATCTAAAAATCATTTGCCTGTTACAGAGTATGTAACACCCGAACAATTTGAAAAATATAAACAAGTTGGCCTTGAAAAGGGTTTTAAATACGTTGAAAGCGGTCCGATGGTACGTTCATCATACCACGCCGAACAACATATTAATGCATTAAATAATAAATAGACTGTAATTATTAAGACCTTTAAGTCAAAACTAATTTACAGATGATCTATAATTTCAAATAAGGAATGGATGCAGTATAACACTATATTTGAAGACCTTGGAGTAAATGATTATAAAAAGGTATGGGACTACCAGGAGAAATTATTCTCAGAAGTTGTTGATGTAAAATTACACAACCGCGATAACCCCAATGATTTAAAAGAAATCACTAACCACCTTTTATTTGTTGAACACCCACATGTATACACTTTAGGTAAGAGTGGCGTTCAAAACAACTTATTGATCAACGATCAGTTTCTTAAGCAGATAGATGCAACATTCTATAAAATTAACAGGGGAGGCGATATCACTTATCACGGACCTGGTCAAATAGTTGGCTATCCAATTCTTGATCTGGAAGAATTGGGCTTAACGGTTAAAACATACATTCATAAGTTAGAAGAAGCCATTATTCAGACTCTCGCCGAATATAATATCAAAAGCGAACGTCTTGAAGGAGCAACCGGTGTTTGGCTTGATACAACCGTTCCAGGAAAATCGCGCAAGGTTTGCGCAATAGGAGTTAAAGCCAGCCGTTATGTATCTATGCATGGCTTTGCATTGAATGTTAACACTAATCTCACCTATTTTAACCATATTAATCCATGTGGATTTGTGGACAAAGGTGTAACCTCTATGGAAAAAGAACTTGGTATGAATTTGGATATCCAGGAAGTTAAGAATGTCTTGCTTCAAAAATTATCTGACATATTTGAATTACAATTAAACAAGTGAGCATAAACAACATAGCGTTAAGGATCTTTTTTTAGTAATTAATTTTTATTAACAATTGCGCTTTCGGCTTTTGATTTAAGATAATTTTTCGAAAAATTTATGCTTTTAAACGGGCAAGTAAGGAGATGGAAAAAAGGTGGAGCATACAACCCGAAAGTGATGATGAAATAATTGATCACTTATCCGAGGTTTTGAATATCAATCGTGTATTGGCTAATTTGCTCGTGCAACGAGGAGTAACCAATTACGATGAGGCGAAGGCATTCTTTCGTCCTAAACTCACCGATCTTCATAATCCATTCCTGATGAAGGATATGGAAGAAGCCGTTCATCGAATTGTAAAGGCTTTTGACAACAACGAGAAAATTCTTATTTACGGCGATTACGATGTAGATGGAACCACAAGTGTAGCCTTGGTTTACTCGTTTTTAAGCCTTCATTACAGCCAAATTAATTATTATATACCTAATCGTTATGAAGAAGGTTATGGTATATCATATAAAGGCATTGATTTTGCGGCCGATAATGGTATTACACTGGTTATTGCACTTGACTGTGGTATTAAAGCTGTAGAAAAAATGGATTATGCCCGCGACAAAGGCATTGATTTCATTATTTGCGATCACCATACACCCGGCGATGTATTACCAAACGCAGCAGCTTGCCTTGATCCCAAACGACCAGATTGTACATATCCTGATAAAAACCTGTCAGGTTGTGGCGTAGGCTTTAAGCTTATGCAAGGTTTCTGCCGCTTTAAAGATTACAAAGAATCGCAACTATACGATTTAATAGATTTAGTAGCCGTTAGTATTGCTTCAGACATTGTTCCTATTGTTGGTGAAAATCGCATATTGGCATACTATGGCTTAGAAAAGCTCAACTCTAATCCTGGCATTGGCTTAAGTTCTATTATTAAGATAGCCGGGATGGAAGGCCGCGAAATTACCATTAGTGATATTGTATTTAAGATTGGTCCACGAATTAATGCTGCGGGTCGTATTGACGCCGGAAGTGATGCAGTAGACTTATTAGTAAGCCGCGATTCGGGTAATGCCGGCCTCATGAGTAAAGACATTGATGAGTGCAACGAAACACGTAAAGACTTAGATAGAAGCATTACGGTTGAAGCACACGACTTAATAGCAACAAATCCCGAATTACTTAGTAAAAAATCAACTGTACTCTATAACAAAGACTGGCATAAAGGTGTCATTGGAATTGTTGCATCCCGTTTAACGGAATCATTTTATCGCCCCACTGTTATTTTAACTGAATCCAAAGGCCTGGCCACAGGCAGTGCGCGCTCGGTTGACGGTTTTGACTTATACAAAGCCATAGAGTCATGCAGTGACTTGTTAGAAAACTTTGGAGGCCACATGTACGCCGCAGGATTAACACTGAAAATTGAGAACATTCCGGAATTTCAAAGGCGTTTTGAGCAATATGTGGAAGATAATATCACACCAGATCAATTAATTCCACAGATTGAAATAGATTCAAGGCTGCATCTGAAGGATATTAATCCTAAATTCTACCGCATCTTAAAGCAATTTCGTCCTTTTGGACCTGGTAATATGAAACCGGTTTTCTCTTCAGAGCGAGTATTTGATTATGGAACCAGCAAATGCGTTGGTAAAGATCGTGACCATTTGAAACTGGAAATTATTGAAGAACATTCTGCGGCTATTAAACAAGGTATTGCCTTTTCAATGGGCTCTGTGATTGATAGTATTAAATCCAATGATCCCTTTGACATATGCTATACGGTTGAAGAAAATGTATATAATGGCATTACAACCTTACAGGTAATGGTTAAAGACATAAAATTCCCATACGCGGAATAATCTTTATTTTGAATCACTATAAATAGTCTTTTAAAAACCAAACTCCACTTACAAACTAAAAATGGGGGTGAAGTTGAAATTTTTCACTTTTTCATCCTTAATATCAATTTTTAATGGGGGTGAAGTTGAAAAAATATATTTTAACAAATTTTTACACCTTATTTTTAAGGGGTGTTTAATTTTTTTTCAAAACATCATTTTTTAATTTATTAACTATGAGTTAATTACATCTTATTTTTTTCGTACCGTTAAGGTGAAACAACTACATTTTTATATATATTTAACACGTGAAAGTTAAGCCCTTTCCCTTAAATCAGATAAAATCCAGATGAAAAAAGGTTCGGTTCGCCGGACCTTTTTACGTATATACAAGTTTT
>JAKSBD010000326.1 GCA_022361295.1 Bacteroidales bacterium | reverse complement strand
TAATAATGTTAATGGTCTTTATACATGCATACCCTTTCTCGTTAACCAGGTGATTTAGAAACTTAACCGAGTTAGCTATCCATTCAGTATTAATATTACTGATGTTACCATCGGTATCATGATGGCCCCACTCACCATATGTAATTTCAATATTACGGCTTTGTGCATAATCCAGCATTTTAAAAAGAGAAAGCGTTTTTTTAGTTTCGTTATAATCACCACCATCATCATATGACCACTCGGCAGTTGTCATGATACGCAGAAAGGGCGGACGCATGTAATCGATTCTTGAAAAAAGCGTGTTCCAGTCAGCATCGCTCAGCGTTTCCGTATCCAACCAAGTTGGCACCATGTCATATCCTCCCCATTGAGCTCCATTACCAACAAAGCTGCTTGACAATAAGTTTGATGTAATGCTTAGCTCACGATTCTTTAACACATTCTCAGGAATATTACTATCGTCGTTCTCACAGGCCAATACAGATAGTAAAAAAGCGAATATTGCTAATATTAAAAGTCCTTTTCTCATTGTGAAATATTTTTTAATACCACTGACACTCTTCTAAGGTCAGTGGTATTGATCTTTACTGCTTATTTAAATTATACCACATCTTTTTAGACATGTGAGCTACTTCCTCGTAACTGTAGTTCTGTACATTCCAGTCAAACAATTCCGACTTGTACTCCAGCTCTTTTGTTAAGGCAATTTCAGTTTCCGATTTCACTTCAAGCGTAATTGTAAAATCAGTTGCTCCATCATCTGTTATGGTAAGTAATTCACCATCTAACACCCATGTTCCGTTGCCTGTCGGCACTTGTCGGTAGCGCGTATTAAAATCTGATTCAGGCCAGCTGGCATCATCAGATGTGAAGTTTCCATATTCGCCATCAACACCTGCATTATGCTCATAATTTCCATAAGGCAGTCCCTGTTCATTAAGCCCCTCAACAGTAAATGTGATGGTATTATCCAATTCGCTATTGGCACTTGACAGGTAGTTTGTCAGCTTTTCTGTTTTATCCCAGCCCCAGCTTTCCCAGGTAAACAAGTCGCAGTAAACATAGATATCTGCCACAGCCCAGGTACCTGCGATAGAAACATCGCTTGCATCAAGGTCTATTTGCAGTTTAATAGTCCATACTACAGCCTCTCCGGCCTCTGAAGTCACAGTTATTTGTGTCGTATTTGCATTTGAGAAGTCAAGCATATCGCCAACAGCTTTATCTGCTTCAGCAGCATATGACAATGACAGATCTGTTAATTCAATAGCCGAAATATCTGCGCCGTTATTTTCAATAATGACAGTTACCTCTTTTGTATCTGTATTAACAGCAGCATCACCAAGTTGTCCTGCTACAGTCATAGCCTTAATATCATTACCGGTCTGAACAATACGCTCCCTGGTTAAACGATACCACATCTTCTTTGACATATTAGCCACTTTTTCATAGCTCCAATCCGTGTTATTCCAGTCAAACAATTCAGGCTGATATGGCAACTCTGCATTTAATGCCACTTCATTAGTTTCAGTCAGCACATCCAGATCCAGTTCAAACTCCCTGCTATTGCCATCGGTGATAATCACTTTATTACGTTCATAATCGCGTAACCAGGTACCTTCACCTGTTGGAATCTTACGGAATCGCTCGTTGTATTCCCAATCCTGGCTACTATCAGAGAAACTTCCATATTCACCATCGTTACCGACATCGTGCACGTAACGGCCATAAGGATTCCCTTTCACATCGGCGCCTTCCACTTCAAAGGTGATCACATTATCCAGTTCAGGTGATGACTCAGGCAAGTATTCAGGTATTTGAAGATACTCTTCCCATCCCCAGCTTTCCCAGGTAAACATATCACAATACATACCCATTTCGCCAATGTACCACGCCCCTTCAAGGTCAGACACAAAAGGATGTAACGACACTTCCCAGTTTAAGACTTCGCCTGCACCCGATGTAACAGGAATGCTTGCTTTGTCTGATGAAAAATCGAGGGTAGAACCGGCACCAACCGACGAACTGGCTCCATAGGCCAACTCAATGGCTTTCACCTCCACTTTTGATAAATCTTCAATGTTTTCGATGCGGGCAAACACTTTGACAGTTGCATCATCAAAATCGCGTTCGATAACAGCAGTACCCATTTGCCCCTCCAGCAACAAGGATGTGATATTGCGTTCCTTTTGCCAGTTTGTTCCTTCAAGATCCTCAAAGGGATCGGCTGTACAGGCAGAAACAATGGCTGCCAACACAATTACGGATATATATAATAACTTCTTCATTATTCTAGCTTAATTAATGTTTGGATTTAAATCAATTTCGCGCTGAGGAAGCGGATAGAATGCCAGCTGCTCCGGCGTCAGGCCTGCGGCTTCGGTTACTTTATCCTGCACCATGTTTTTACGGCGTAAATCCCATAAACGATCGCCTTCAAAAGCCAACTCACGCTGACGCTCTTCAATCACCAATGAGCGGAATTCATCCTTTGTTAAGCTGCCAAGATCTGTTAACTCACTTACCCCTGCACGACGGCGAATAGCATTGTATTCGGCCAATCCGCCGGCATCTGCCGTTGCTTCAGCATAGATTAACTGAACATCAGAAAAGCGAATCAGGTACGGACGTGTACTACTTTTATCTCCTGTATATTCAGGATCAACATACTTACGAGTAAACTCATAAGGAATTGTACCATTGGCCACCGTACCTGTTGAATTACCATCGGCATCAAAAAT
>JAKSBD010000500.1 GCA_022361295.1 Bacteroidales bacterium | reverse complement strand
TTAGTAATCGTTCATATGCTGAATTCACCATTGTTGAAGGGTTAAAAGTTTCTACAAATGTAGGTTTGGATATCCAAAACTATACTGACAAAGATTATGAGAATGATGTTGTTGGTGATGGTGCTCCTTCAGGAAGATATAACGAAACACGTTATACCAGAACTGTTATTAACTGGAACCAGTTAATTAACTATACTACATCAATTAATGATGTTCATAATTTTGAAGTGTTATTGGGGCATGAGTCATATGATCGTCACTACACAAATATTTATGGTATGAAGTCTAACCAGACTGTTACCAATACTTATGAGTTTGACAACTTTGTTACTCCTACTTCTTTGTCTGGTTATTCTTATGACAAAAAGAACGAAGGTTACCTTGGGCGTTTCAAGTACAATTACATGAATAAGTATTATTTCGAAGGTTCTTACAGACGCGATGGTTCTTCGGTTTTTCATGAAGAAGAGCGTTGGGGTGGTTTCTATTCATTAGGAGCAACGTGGCGTATGGATCAGGAAGCGTTTATTCAGAATATTAGCTGGATTGATCAATTGAAAGTACGCGCTTCTTATGGTCAGGTTGGTAACGACAGACTTGGAACAAGCGTTGCAGATAATTACGCTTACCAGGCGCTTTATGGTTTTAGACCTAATGCAGGTGCTTCCGGACTTTATTGGTCAACAGTGGGTAATGAAATCTTAACATGGGAGTCAAACAACTCATTTGATGCAGCTGTAGAGTTTACTGTTCTTAATAATCGTCTTTCCGGTTCGTTAGAATTCTATAAGAAAACTTCTGAAGACTTGTTATACGATATGCCTTTGCCATTGTCAATGGGTCTTAACTCGCAGCCTCGAAATATCGCAACCATGTATAACCAGGGTTTTGAAGTTGGCTTAAGTGCAGCTGTTGTTTCAAACAGGGCATTCAACTGGGATATGGACATTCAGGCTTCTACTGTTAAAAATGAAATTACAGAAATTCCTGATCCATTTATTAATGGTTCAAAGCGCTGGTCAGAAGGACACTCGGTATATGATTACTGGTTGTATGATTATGCAGGTGTAGATCCTTTTAATGGAGCTCCTTTATATAATGTTTGGGAAGAAGTAGATGGTAAAATGGTTCAACAGTTTGATGAAGATGGAAATGCTGTGACAACTACAAGTTATTCTAAGGCGGGAAAACGTTATACAGGAGATTCTTCTATTCCTGATTTATTTGGATCATTTAGTAATGCATTTAGCTATAAGGGTTTTGATCTTAATGTTTTAATGACCTATTCTATTGGTGGTAAAATATTAGATTATAACTATGCATCTCTAATGCATGGTGGTACTTATGGTAGAGCTCTACATATTGATCAGAAAGATGGTTGGAGAAATGAAGGTGATAGAACCAGTATTCCACGTTTGGAAAATGGTAACTCGAATATTAACCCAACAACTGATCGTTGGTTAACAGATGCTTCCTATTTGGCTCTTAAGAATATCAATCTTAGCTATACATTCAAACAGCAGGCAGTTAAGGACTTTGGTATTTCGCAGTTAAAAGTGTTTGCTGCTGCAGAAAACTTATTCATGTTAACTGAGCGAAAAGGAATGAACCCACAGGAGGCATTCTCAGGAACAACAAGTAACGTTTACCTTCCTTCACGAGTGGTATCGTTTGGTGTTAATGTTTCGTTTTAATAATTGAAAAATAAATATCATGATTAAACATATAAAAAAGGCCGCTATTCTTTTATTGGCCGTTTCAACCTTTGGGTGTTCTGAAACTTTCCTTGAGACGTATCCATCGGATAGTGTATCAACAGATGAGGCATTGTCATCACCTAAAAATATGATGGCTGCTTTAAATGGTGTGCATCGAGCTATGTATGGACAATCTACTTTTGAAGATTATTCATTGGCTGCAGAAGGCTATATATTACCAATGATGGAATATGGTGCAAGTGATGCTTTGCATTCAACTTCTGGTAATGGATGGTTTCGTTGGAATTTAAGATGGTTAGTACATACAGATCCTAATGATAGTGATATGGAGTATGTGTGGTATCACCATTATAATATTATCGGAAGTGTTAATAATATTATTAATGCAGCCGAGGGTATGACTGTTACTGCTGATTTGGCCAATGTGTTAGGTCAGTGTTATGCCTACCGAGCCTGGGCTCATCACCGTCTGGTTACATTGTATTCAAAAAGTTATACATACGGAAATCCGTCAAGCGATAAAGGTGTCCCTTTGATGACGAAAACAGCTGCACCTTATGAAGGTTTGTCAAGAGGTACTGTTGAAGATGTTTATAAGCAATGTGAGGCTGACATTAAAAAGTCAATAGAATATTTTGCTGAGGCGTCAAAACCAGAGGATAATTCACATATTTCCGAAAATACAGCTAATGGTATTGCAGCTCGTATTGCTCTTACAAAGGGTGATTATGAAAATGCAGCTAAATATGCCAATGCTGCACGTCAGGGCTATTCTTTAATGGGTGAAAAGGAGTATAAGTCTGGTTTCAATAATTTTGAAGATACAGAAGTTTTATGGGCTGGTGATATCATTCCTGATCAGACAACCTATTACCGTGCCTGGTTCTATTATATTGGAACAAACTTCAATGGTTCTCAAAATCGTGGTAACCCTAAGTTTATTAATCACGAATTATTCAACTTGATTGATGATAATGATTACCGTCAGGATATGTGGGTTGAAAAAGCTCCCAATGTTGTGGATGTTAAATTTGATCAGATTGGTGATGAGCCAAGTGATGATGATCCGGTTATCTCTGGTGATGATAACTATGCAACAAGAGGTGAATTTTGGGATGCATGGGCTAAAGTTATAGATGAGTATGATATGACTACTTCTTTTTATACATACCCATACATGTCAGTTAAGTTCTTAAATGCAAATGGTGGAACGATTGATCCTGATGATGTATTGTATATGCGTGCTTCTGAGATGTATTTGATTGAAGCTGAAGCATTGGCTATGCAGGGGGGGAAAGATGATGAAGCAATTGCTGTAATTACTGAATTGGCAAATGCCAGAAGAAAAGATGAATCTGTTGCTTATGATGTAACAGCCAGAGGTTTATCTTTAATTGAAGAAATTAAAGTGCAACGTCGTATTGAGTTGTGGGGTGAAGGTCATCGTTGGGGTGATATGAAGCGTTATGATGAGGCTTTGGACTTAACGAATAGTGGTGCCGACGAAACGTTGTACCAAAAAGGATTTAAACAGGATAAGCCTTCAGAAAACAATGATTGGATTTATAAGATTCCTCAGGCAGAAATTAATGCGAATCCAAATATTAAAGAAACTGACCAGAATTAAGATTTTACATCAGTAAATAGATTAAGGCAGCCATATGGCTGCCTTTTTTATTGTATTAACTAGTGTATTTGATCTGTGTCGCGTGAATTTTTACTAAATGAGTCGGGTAAAAAGAATCATAAAAACCAAAATATGTTGTAGATATAGATAATTATAGCACACTGTACGAAATCATAAAAAGACACATGTGTCTTAAAGAAAAAGGAAGTAGCGCTATATAGTACATGGTAGTTATTGCTATAATATAATATTATGTATGAATATACAAATGATGGCAACCAGATAAAAAGTTAAAAAATTTTAAAACAAGGCAAATAGTGTTATATTTGAGGCGGAAAAATAACTAATAATTATCCTATTTATTAATTTAAACCTTTTGTCTATGAAGAAAGTACTATTTGCACTTTCGTTTATAGTTCTGGTAGGTTTGCAAGCATTAGCTCAAACAACTAATGTTACCGGAACTGTTACAGATGCAACGGATGGAAGTCCTATTCCTGGCGTATCTGTTTTTGTTAAAGGAACGACCATTGGTACCGTAACAACTCCTGACGGTACTTATGCACTTGCTGTTCCTAATGATGCAACTGCTGTCGTTTTCTCCTTTGTTGGTATGACAACTCAGGAAGTTCCTTACACAGGGCAAACAACTATAGATGCTGTAATGCAAAGTGATGCCGTGGATGTTGGAGAAGTGTTGGTGGTTGCATATGGTACTACTACTAAAGAAGCGTTTACCGGTTCTGCATCAGTAGTGGGTGCCAAAGAATTAGAAACACGTGCTGTTACTTCTGCTGTACAGGCAATTGAAGGTACGGCAACGGGTGTTCAGGTTTTGTCGTCTTCTGGTCAGCCTGGTTCATCCCCTCAAATTGTTATTCGTGGTGTTGGTACACTTAACGGATCTTCAGACCCTCTGTTTATTGTTGACGGAGTCCAGTATGAAGGTGGCTTGAGTAATATTAACCCTGAAGATGTTGAGTCGATGACTATCTTAAAGGATGCGAACTCAACTGCTCTTTATGGTGCGCGTGCTGCTAATGGAGTTGTTGTAATCACAACTAAGAGTGGTAAGAAAAGCGACGGTTTGCGTGTGAATGCAAGCGCCAGTTATGGTGTGATTTCGCAGGCGGTTCCTAATTATGAGGAAGTAAGCCCAGGGCAATATTACGAGGCGATGTTCCAGTCTTATAAAAACGCTTTGGCTGCTGATAGTGAATTTACCGGAGATCCTGCCTTGGAGTCATCTCAGAAAATTGCCGACCGTTTAGCTTATAATCCTTTTAATGTGCCAAATGATCAGATTGTTGATGTAAATGGTGTATTGAATCCAAATGCTCGTGTTATTGCAAAAAGCCTGGATTGGTATGATGCATTGACCCAGCAAGGTAAGCGTGAGCAATACTCAGTTAATGTTTCGGGTGGTAATGAAAAGTATGATGTTTATTTTTCTA